>NZ_JAMYUP010000010.1:0-185614 GCF_040323155.1 Mesorhizobium sp. M0060 | reverse complement strand
CGCTGGCGCCCTCCTCTCCCCTGGGGTTGTGGTCTGTTGGCCCCTTTTTGCCATTCGAATTTCGTTGGTCATGGGGGGTTTGGGGGTATTCTCCCGATGTGATTGCCCTTCACCCATCGAGCGAACAGCCATGACCACCATCACAGCAATCTCCGCCCCGCCTCGCGCCTACAAACTGGTCGGCGCCGGCCGCCGGCAGTTGATCGGCCTGCTCTATGTCGCGCCGGCCGTTGCCCTGGTCGTGGTCTTCTTCATCGTGCCGCTTTGCATGACCGCCTGGATGTCGCTGCACAACTGGCCGCTGATGGGCGCGCACAGCTTTGTCGGCCTCGATAATTACTGGGCGATCCTGCGCGACACCCGTTTCTGGAACGCGCTGCGTTTCACCGGTTATTACACGGTGGTGGTGACGATCGCGATCTTCGCCGTCGCCTTTCCGCTGGCGCTGTTCATCGAAAGGCCGCGGCCGCTGACCGGCTTATACCGCACCTCCTTCTTCATGCCGGCGGTCATCGGCTTCGCCTCGGCCAGCCTGCTCTGGTCGTGGCTGCTCAATGTCGATTCCGGCCTGTTCAGCCCGGCCGCCTTCGAGCTTGGCCTGACCGAAAAGAAATTCAATCTGCTGGCGACCTTCCAGCCGGCCTTCTGGTCGATCATCGCCATGGTGGTGTGGAAGGTGGCGGGCTTCACCATGATCATCCTGATGACCGGCCTGCAATCGATCCCGCCGGATCTGCAGGAGGCGGCGATGATCGACGGGGCAGGGCCGCTGGCGCGGTTCCGCGCCATCACCCTGCCGCTGATGCGCCGCACGCTAGCACTGGCGCTGATCCTCTCGGTCGCCGGCTCGATCCTCGCCTTCGACCAGTTCTACATCATCCTGCGCGGCGGGCCGCGCAACCAGACGCTGACCGCCGTCTACTGGATCTTCAACCAGTCCTTCGTGTCGTTCAAGCTCGGCTATGGCGCAGCACTTTCGATGATCCTGCTGGTCATCCTGGTGGCGCTCAGCCTCATCCAGCTGCGGCTACTGCGCAATCCGGAGGGTGTCGACTGATGGCGCAGGCTCGCACCCGCAAACGCCGCATCGGCATGCAGATTGCCGAGCACTCGACCGGCATCATCGCATCCATACTGTTCATCGCGCCGATCGTCTGGACCGTTCTTTCGGCCTTCAAGCCGGCGCAGGAGGCGCGTCAGCCGCCGCTGCCGCCCTGGCCGACGACCGGGTTCTCGCTCGAGAACTACGCCACGCTCAACACCTTTGGCGACGGCCTCTGGCTACCGGCGCAGAACAGCATCTATGTCTCTGTCATGACGGTGGTGCTGTCGGTGATCGTCAGCGTGCTGGCCGGCTATGGTTTCTCGCGCTTCCGCTTTCCGCTGAAGAACCTCCTCTTCGTCGTCATCCTGTCGACGATCATGATCCCGTTCCAGTCGATCCTGACGCCGATCTTCCTGGTGTTGACCAAGATCGGCTTGCACAACACGCTGACCGGACTGGTCTGCGTCTACGTCACGCTGCAGCTGCCGTTCTCGATCTTCATGATGCGCAACGCCTTCGACGCGGTGCCGCGTGAGATCGAGGAAGCCGCCCGCATGGACGGCGCCAACAATGTCACCATGCTGCTGAGGGTCATGCTGCCGCTGGTCTGGCCGGGCATCGTCACCATCGCGCTGTTCGCCTTCCTCGGCGCCTGGAACGAGTTTTTGGCAGCCCTGGTGCTGATGACCGACCAGTCCAAATTCACGCTGCCGATCATGATGACGGCGCTGCAGTCCGGCCGCTTCGGCGCCATCGACTGGGGCGCGGTGCAGGCCGGCGTCACCGTGATGATGGTGCCGTGCCTGGTGCTCTTCCTGTTGCTGCAGCGCTTCTACATCCGCGGCCTCATGGCAGGGGCCGTGAAGTGACCAATCGAACCGAACCGGAGTAAATTGATGACCGCATCGCAATCCGCCAAGCCGGCTGCCGAGCTGCGCAAGCCAAAACTCGCCTTCCGGCCGCTGCCGGTGCCGCAGGTCGACGTGCGCGGCTTCTGGGGCGACCGTGTCGATGCCGTCGCCTCAAGGACCGCCGGCATCCTCTATGACCGCTGCGTCGAGGCGCGCATGCTGGAGCAGATCGATCCGGACCGGCCATCGCCCGGCGTCGTCATTCCGTTCCACTCACCCTCGCCGGACGAGGCAGCCACCGCCGGCAACGAGTTCACCGGCTCGACGGTAACGACGCAGATGTTCTGGGACAGCGATTGGGGCAAGACCATCGAGACCGCCGCCTACTCGCTCTACCGCCGCCGCAACGACGAGCTGGAGAAGAAGATCGACGCCGTCATCGACATGTACGGCAAGCTGCAGCAGCCCGACGGCTATCTGTCGAGCTGGTACCAGCGCATCCAGCCGGGCTTGCGCTGGACCAATCTGCGCGATTGCCACGAGCTCTATTGCGCCGGCCATCTGATCGAAGGCGCGGTCGCCTACTACCAGGCCACGGGAAAACGCAAGCTGCTCGACATCATGTGCCGCTATGTCGACCAAATCGCCGAGACGTTCGGTCCCGAGCCGGGCAAGAAGAAAGGCTATTGCGGGCACGAGGAGATCGAGCTGGCGCTGGTCAAGCTGGCGCGGGTGACCGGCGAGCGCAAATATATGGAGCTTGCCAAATACTTCATCGACCAGCGCGGCCTTGAGCCGCATTATTTCGACGAGGAGGCGCGCGCCCGCGGCGCCGACCCCAAGGCCTATCATTTCAAAACCTACGAATACAACCAGTCGCACAGACCGGTGCGCGAGCAGGACAAGGTCGTCGGCCATGCGGTGAGGGCGATGTACCTCTATTCCGGGATGGCCGACATCGCCACCGAATATGGCGACGACACGCTGCGGGTGGCGCTCGACCGCCTGTGGGACGATCTCATGACCAAGAACCTCTACGTCACCGGCGGCCTCGGGCCGTCCTCGCACAATGAGGGTTTTACCGCCGACTTCGACCTGCCCAACGACACCGCCTATGCCGAAACCTGCGCTTCGGTCGGCCTGGTGTTCTGGGCAAGCCGTATGCTCGGCATGGGCCCCAACGCGCGCTACGCCGACATGATGGAGCGGGCGCTCTATAACGGCTCGATCTCGGGCCTGTCGCTCGACGGCTCGCTGTTCTTCTACGAAAATCCGCTCGAGAGCCGCGGCGCCCACCATCGCTGGAAATGGCATCGCTGCCCGTGCTGCCCGCCCAATGTCGGGCGCATGGTCGCCTCGATCGGCAGCTATTTCTACGGCCTGTCGGACGATGCACTGGCCGTCCATCTCTATGGAAACAGCACGGCTCGTTTCGAAATCGCAGGGACGCAAATAGAGCTGACCCAGACCAGCAACTATCCATGGGACGGCGCGGCCTCGATCAGCGTCGAACCGGAAGCGCCGACCGAGTTCACCTTGCATCTGCGCCTGCCGGCCTGGTGCCGCAAGGCAACGCTCAGGGTGAATGGCGCAGATGTCGATCTGGCTGATATCACCAGCGACGGCTATGCCGCGATCCGCCGCGAATGGCGCAAGGGCGACCGTGTCGAGCTCGATCTCGAAATGGCCATCGACCGCCTCTACGCCAACCCGCAGGTGCGGCAGGATATAGGCCGCGTGGCGCTGGCGCGCGGTCCGCTGATCTATTGCGTCGAGGAGACCGACAATTCCAGCCAACTGCACCGCATCGCTTTGCCGCGAACAGCTGACATCGAGGCGCATGAGCAGCCGAACCTTTTGGGCGGCGTCGTAACACTTTCGGCTATTGCCAAAAAGGAGGCATTCGAAAACTGGGAAGAGGGACTCTACCGCACCGAACCGCCGGCGGTGGAGGAAGCGAAAGTCACCGCCGTGCCGTATTTCGCCTGGGACAACCGCGACGCCGGCGAGATGCTGGTCTGGCTCAGAAGCGCCGGATAGCGGTATCGCCATTTGAGCCGCGTTGCATGCCTTGAATTCGCCGGGGCGCGCGTCATCTAGCGTTGAGTGGCGCCAGCCACTTGAACGGGTGGAGGCAGATTTTGGCGCTCGAAGCTGTCGCGCGTCCGAACGCCGGCGGCCGCTTTATTGCGGTAGCCGTCGCGGCGGTGCCGCTGCTGTTCGTCGTCAGTGGACTGGCCATCCGCTATGCCGCATTCACTTCGGTCTCGGCGGAACCAGGCTTCGCGTCCTATGCCCAGGCGCTCTGCCGGTGGGATTGCGCGTGGTATGTCGGTATTTCCGAACACGGTTATGAGCGCTTTCCCGTCCCAAACCAGAGCAATGTCGGACGCTGGGGCTTCTTCCCGCTCTATCCGATGCTGGTGGCGGCGATCCGGTCTGTTTTCCCTTTCCCGACGATACTGGTCGCATCGATCACGTCGATTGCGTGCAGCTACGCCGCCTGTCTGGTGGCCTGGCCGCTGCTCGAGAAGAACATGCGCGCTTATGTGCTGTATTGCGCCTTTCTGCTCAGCGGCCCGTTCTCCTTTCATTTTACGACTTTCCTGACCGAACCTCTTTTCGTGCTCCTGACGTCGTGCGTTTTTCTGGCGCTCAAACGCTCCAGCTATCTGGCTGCGGCACTGTCATCGGCTCTCCTGTCGGCAACCAGGCTCGTCGGAGTGCTCGTTGTATTTGCGACCGTCATTCAGATGTTCAGGGATTACCGGGCAAAGGGCGGATCGACGCTGTCGTTCCCCCATTGGCTGCTTGGCCGACCGGATCTGCTCGTCGCGATCTTCATCTCGCCTGCCGGTCTATTCGCCTACGTCCTGTTCCTCTACCTGACGGTCGGGGACGGCTTTGCCTTCCTGCACGTCCAGCGCGCGTTTGGACGGGTGGCCGGCAATCCGCTCGGCTTTATATGGGATGGGCTCTCGGCCGTTCCGACGGACGGATGGCTGCCCACGGCGCCGCAATGGAGCGCGCTCGCCGCACTCATAGGACTGGCGCTATCGGCGGTTCTGGCGGTTCGCAGGCAATATGGCGCCGCGCTGTTCTGCGCCTGCTGCATCATCCTGCCGCTGATCACGAACCTGGCCTCGATGGTCAGATACGTCGTTGGGCTTGCGCCTCTGACAATGGTGTTGGCCATGCTGCTGTCGGCGTCGAAGCTGACTTATCTTGCGGCTCTGGGCCTCTTCCTCAGCGCCTGTTATTTCATGACCGTGGCGTGGATCGGGGGCTATCTTGCCCTGGTCTAGCACTCCGGGCCCGCATCGGCGCGCGGCCTCGCTTGGCGGCTACACGCTGGCGGCGGTTCTGGCCGGGGCGGAAATCATCATCCTTGCGCTTGCTCTCAATCCAAACGTCAATGCCGATTATCGCGCCTATTACATTGATCGGACGACGACCTGCCTCAATCGCGATGCGGTCGGCAGCTACACACATGGCGAGACGGTGTCGTTCCGGTCCGACGGAGCCAAAAAGGCAACCGGCATGATGGTCTGTGGCTGGTCGGGGCCGGTAGCCGACGGCACCCATTCGCTGGGCGAGACCTCGCGGCTTCGCCTGGAGATACCGCCGCTCCGCGACAGCCTGACGGCCACGCTGCAAATGGCCGCCGTCATTCGTCCACCACAGATCACGCAAAGGGTTGTGATCTCGGTGAACGGCGTTCGGGTGCATGCGGTGACGCTGTCTGGCAAAGAGCCACGCACGGTCACGTTCGTCATTCCACCGGCGGTCCTCGCCGAGGCCAAGACATTCGACATCGCCTTCGACTACCTCGACGGCATTCCGCCAAGTCCGGCCGCCAGCAACATCTATAAGCGCTCCATCAAATTGTTATCGTTCCGGCTCGATCCCATTGAGCCGGGTCAGGGCGGGCGATCACGTTGCTGGCCAGGTCTTCGCTGCGCAAAAACCCACCGGTCGAGCATGAGAAGATTGACCGCTGGAACAAGCAAGCATGTAACCAGAATGGCAATGATCGGCGGCAGGCCGAGTTTGGCCGTCAAAAGCGCCGGCGCGGCGTAGGCCACAGCGAAGCCTGTCGCCGTCAGCAAGAAAAAACGCGGAGCTTCCGATCGATGCGATCCGCTCGATGCGAAGGTTACCAACTTATGCGCAAGATAAGAAAACAGGGCGGCTGCGGTGTAAGCCGCGAGCGAGGCACCGACCGGCGAGAGGCCGAACCGTTGCCATTTTGCCAAAGCGGTGGCCAGCACTGCATAAAGGATCGTTGCGGCGATGCCGACGGACCCGAAGCGCGCCAGCAGTCTCAGCCCGGCGTCGCCGGTCGAACGGCGCTCAGACATGCGCACTGCACGCATACTGCGCTCCAAGCGGCAAAGGCGCGAATACGCGCTCGACTCTTCTGGCCAAGGGCCTTGCCGACGGCAGCAGCAGGAAATGCTCGGATCGGATGTCCGTGAAGCCGGTCGCCCGAAAGAGGGACGCTGCGGTGGCGGCGTTGAGGAGGACCGCGTCGTGGTCGAACGGACACCGAAACACCGCAAGACGCGTCAGTGGATTATAGGGATTGTGCTCGATGATGCAGGCGACGCCGCCTGGCCGCACGACGCGCCGCATTTCCAGGAAGAAATCGAGCCAGACAGCGCGCGAGACATGATGGACGACACAACTGGCGAAAGCCAGATCGAACGTGCCGTCCTCATAAGGCAGCCCCTGCGTGCTGCAGGTCCTGTAGGCCACACGCGGATTGTGTTGGCTGGCGCGCAAAATCGAGTCTTGCGAGACGTCGCAACCATCGAGGCTGTCGAAAGCGCCGTCGAGGTAGGGGTGGAGCGAACCGACGCCGCAGCCGACATCCAGCGCCGTTACAGCCGACCCACCCTGCCGAAGCTTTCGCTCGACCACCAGACGCCGCAGCAGGTCCGCCTTGGCGACAAGGAAGAAGTCGTGCCTGAGTCCGGAAAACCGGATGGACCCTTCGACCGCCTCGCCATAGTTGGAATTATAGCTGTCGAAGAGTTCGCCCATTGGCGGGGACTCCACTCCTGGGCTTGTGAAACGATCGGCGGCGCTCACCAGAGACGGCACGCATCGCCTCGTCGAAGCCGGTGAGCCGATCGATCACGTACAGCGGGCGGCGTTTCACCTCGGCGTGGATGCTGCCAACATAGAGCCCGACCACGCCGGTCATGAAAAGATTAATGCCGCACAGGAGCGACACGATCACCACCGTGGATGTCCACCCGGCAATGATGCCGGCTTCAAAAAACCAGGCAAACATGGCGTAGGCACCAAAGACCACCGCAAGCGCGGAAATGGCCAGTCCGCCCCAGAGCGCCAGGCGCAACGGCTTCTCGGAGAAACTGACGATGCCGTGAACCGCAAGGTGCATCATCTTCCAGAATGGGTATTTGGTCTGGCCCAGGGTTCGCGCGTGGCGCTCAAATGGCACTGCCGTCTGCTTGAAGCCCATCCAGCCGAACATGCCCCTGACGAAGCGGTCATGTTCGGGCATACGCTTGAAGGTTTCCAGTGCCTTGCGGCCGACCAGGCGGAAGTCGCCGACGTCGCGCGGAATATCGACCGAAGTCATTTTCTCCAGCAGGCGATAGAAAAGACTTGCCGTAAAGCGCTTGAACCAGGATTCGCCCTCGCGCTTGACTCGGCGGGCATAGACGATCTCGAAGCCTTCCTTCCACTTAGCTATCAGATCGAGAACGACTTCCGGCGGGTCCTGCAGGTCGGCATCCATGACGATGACGGCATCGCCCGCAGCGGCGTCCATACCGGCGGTAATCGCCACCTGGTGACCGAAATTGCGGGAAAATTCGATCAGCCGAAAGCGCGGCTCGGCGGCAACCACCTTTTGGAGGTATTCGACGCTTCCATCGAGGCTTCCGTCATCGACGAAGATGGCCTCCGTTTCGCCGTCCAGCCGACCGATAAGCGAACTGATCCGCTCGATCAGCCGAGGCAGCACCTGTTCTTCATTGTAGATGGGCAGGACCAGCGAGTAGCGAGGCGGTGACCTGTTCACCGTCATTCCAGGGCCATGGACCACAGACTCTCGCATGCGGTTGAAAATGGAACGAAAGCTACAAAGTTCCAAAGGTATGCAAGAAACTGCTAATTTAGCCAGTTCTGGATAGAATACCGGTTCTCAACGAGGTGATGGGCTTCCGCATCGAAGCGCGAACTGTCAGGAGACCGCCGGCGAGCTTCGCTTTGGCGTGCGCTAGCACAAGCCATTGACCGGTCTGAAGACCGCCGCGCTCTAGTCCTTCGCGCGCTCGACATAGGCGCCATCCGCAGTCATCACCACCACGCGGGTGCCGGCGCTGATGTGTGGCGGTACCAGGGTGCGCACGCCGTTGGACAGCGTTGCCGGCTTATACGATGAGGACGCCGTCTGGCCCTTGGTCACCGGCTCGGTCTCGACCACCTCGAAAGTGGCGCGCTGCGGCAGTACCAGCGAGATGGCGATGTTGTTGTACTGCGAGATCTGCACCGGCATGCCTTCGACCAGATAGGGGGCCATGTCGCCGACCACGCTTTCCGGCACCGCGACCTGGTCGTAGCTCTCCGGGTTCATGAAGTGAAAGCCTTCGCCGTCGCGATAGAGGAACGTGTGCTCGCGCTCCTCGACATAGGCGCGCTCGACCTGCTCGGTGGTGCGGTAACGCTCGGAAACCTTTACCCCGTCAGAGATACGCCGCATGTCGAGCTGGGTGACCGGCGTACCCTTGCCAGGATGAATGTTTTCGGCAAAGAGGATCACATAGAGCTTGCCGTCCTTTTCGACGACGTTGCCTTTACGTAAGGAGCTGGCGATGACCTTCACGGGTTTCCATCCTGCTAAAATTTGTTGGCGCAAATCGGCTGGAGAGGCCGTTGCGTGCGGCCTAGCGCATCTTGGCAGCAATCGCCAGCCCTCTGTGCAATTCCCCTGAAGTCGATGACCGCCGCCTCGCCCTGGTGGACACCGCATGTCCACGCCGACCGCCGGCCGCGGCTGATCCTGCGCAATGCCATTGCCGCCAGCATGCGCGACTGGTTCGCCCGCCGCGACTTCGTCGAGGTGGAAACATCGGCCCTCCAGATCTCGCCCGGCAATGAAGCGCATCTGTCGGCCTTTGCCACCGAGGCGATCGGGCCGGACGGCGCGCGCCAGCCGCTCTACCTCCACACTTCGCCGGAATTCGCCTGCAAGAAACTGCTTGCCGCCGGCGAGGAGCGCATCTTCAGCCTCGGTGCTGTGTGGCGCAACCGCGAGCGCGGCCCCTTGCACCATCCGGAGTTCACCATGCTCGAATGGTACCGCGTCGGCGAGATCTATGAGAGCCTGATGCACGATTGCGCCGAGCTCGTCGCGCTGGCGGCCGAACGGGCGGGCGCAAAGCGCTTCGGCTTCCGCGGCCGCGAGGCCGACCCGTTCGCCGAGCCGGAACGGTTGAGCGTCGCCGAAGCCTTCATGCGCCATGCCGGCATCGATCTGCTGGCGACGGTGGCAGCCGATGGCAGCACCGACCGCGCGGGGTTGCACGCCGCCCTGGTCCAGGCCGGGTTGCGGACCGCGCCGGACGACAATTGGGCCGACCTGTTCAGCCGGGTGATGGTCGAGAAAATCGAACCGGCGCTGGGGCAGGGACGCGCCACCATCCTTTTCGGATATCCGATCTCGGAGGCGGCATTGGCCCGGCCGAGCGCCGACGATCCGCGCACCGCCGAGCGCTTCGAGCTCTATTGCTGCGGCGTCGAACTCGCCAACGCCTTTGGCGAGTTGACCGACCCAGCCGAGCAACGCCGGCGCTTTGCCGCCGAAATGGACGAAAAGCAGCGCGTCTATGGCGAACGCTACCCGATCGACGAGGATTTCCTCGCCGCGCTCGCCATAATCCCGCAAGCAAGCGGCGCGGCGCTCGGTTTCGATCGGCTGGTGATGCTCGCCACCGGCGCGCTCAGGATCGACGACGTGATCTGGACGCCGGTGGCCGGCTCCTGACGACAGGTTGGGCTGACCGACGCATCAGATTTGCAACCAATTAGATGGTCAGGCCAGGCCGCCGCTGGCTGCGTCGGCCAGAAGATTAGCGACGACGAGCAGGATAATCGACAGACCCATCATCAGCGTGGCGGCGGCGGTGACTGCCGGGAGAGCTTTTCGCGCAGGCCGTTGGCACTGGCGAGGAACTGCACCATGACGACCTCGTCATGGGCGAAGCGCTGCAACCCTTCCGTGTGTTGCCGCGCTCTTGGTGGGCCGGCATAGTGCTGGCGGAGTTCTCGGCGCAGCGGAGCTAGCCGCCATCGTACTCAGAATGGCCTTCGGCACAATGCCAGACAAGAACGCGCTGAACACAAAGCATGGCGGCGAATGGACAATGTCCTGGCGCTTGGTCATACTTGCGGCCGCAGCGATTAACGTTGTGATGCTCTTGGCCGCGCTGTTCGTCGCGCAAATTCTTGGTCTGGACGCTACAATCTTCTATCGAGATCCATCTGCAGCCGCCGATGTCGGCTTCTATACGGGGTGGATTTCGTCCCTCGGTGCTTCACTATGGATCGGCACCGGCGCGGCGACCCTGTTTGCTGGCCTGCTCACGCACCGATGGGATTGCACGTTTCTCGGCGGCCTTACCCTGGTCATGGGCCTCGATGACCTGTTGTTGATCCATGAGGACGTGCTGCCGGTTGTTGCGATACCAGAGATTGTTACGATGATTGCCTACGCCGTCGCCGGGTTGTTCTGGTTCTTTCGGCTGCGACGGAAGACATTCGACGGCACGATGGTATTTGTGGCCGCAGGCTTCTTACTCGCGATGTCAGCAGCGATCGACCAGCTGGGAGAGCTGTTTCCTAGCCCGGGTTCGGCGGTCGACATCGCCGAAGACGCTGTCAAAGAGCTTGGCATCTTCCTTTGGGCGGCAGGTGCCGTTGGGTACGCGGCGATGGTGACACGATTGGGCCGCCCGTGGGTGGATCCAGCCGATCCCAACTCTACAGGCTGACTGTCGCACACGCCGCATCTTCGACTAGCGCCGACGCCGCCAGCGGTGCCGCCGTCGCGGCGCCCGCCTGATAGGGCTCGTATGCCTTCACTCGATGCGCGGTCGCTGCCTGCCACGGCGGGCCAGAAGATTAGCGACGACGAGCAGGATGATCGACAGCCCCATCATCAGCGTGGCGGCGGCGGTGATTGCCGGGGAGAGCTTCTCGCGCAGCCCGATGAACATTTCGAGCGGCATGGTGCGCTGATTGGCGCTGGCCAGGAACTGCACCACGACGACCTCGTCGAACGAGGTGACAAAGGCGAAAGCGGCCCCTGACAGCACGCCGGGCAGGATCAGCGGCAGCATCACCCTGAAGAACGATGTGATGGGCTTTGCTCCGGAGATGGCTGCAGCGCGCATCAGATTGCGGTCGAAGCCGGTGAGGCTCGCTCCCACCGTGATGACGACGAACGGGCTGGCGAGCGCGGTGTGCGCCAGGATGATGCCGGCATAGGTGCTGGCCAGGCCGACGCGGGCATAGAACAGATATGAGCCGACGGCGGTGATCACCACCGGCACGATCAGCGGCGACAGCAGCAGCGGCATGACGATGCGGCGGCCGGGAAACTTTTCGTCCGAAAGCGCAATCGCCGTCAACGTACCGAGTATCGTTGCGATCAGCGTCGTCCCGAACGCAACGATCAGGCTGTTGCCGATCGCCGATTGCCAGCGTTGGGTTCCGAGCACGACCGCGTACCAGCGCGTCGAAAATCCCTCCAGCGGAAAGATGAAGAAGGCGCCGCTGTTGAACGACAAGGGGACGGGAATGAGGATCGGCACGAGGAGGAACAGGATCACCATGCCGCACCACAGCCACAGCAGCCCGATGCGGACGCGCTCACCAAGGGTTGGATAGGGAGACAACAACATGGCTATACCAGCTTGAGGCGGTCGAGGCCGAGGATACGGGCGAAGATGCCGAACAGCGCCACGGTAAAGACGAGCAGGATGAAGCTCAGCGCTGCCGCCATCTCCCAGTTCAGTTCGACATTGACGTAGTTGGCGATGAAGTTGCTGATCAACTGGTCGCTGGCGCCGCCGATCAGCGCCGGGGTGATGTAGTAGCCAAGGCAGAGGATGAAGGTGAGCAAACAGCCCGCCATCACGCCCGGAAAGACCTGCGGAAGGTAGACGCGGCGGAATGCGGTTAAGGGTTTTGCGCCAAGCGAATAGGCGGCCCTCATCTGCGACGGCTGGATCGTGCGCATGACGCTGTAGATCGGCAGCAGCGTGAACGGCAGCTGGATGTGGGTCATGGCGATGATCAGGCCGACGCGGCTGTACATCAGGTCGAGCCGGTCGTCGGCAATGCCGAGCCACAGCAGCAGGTCGTTGACCAGGCCGAATTTCTGCAGGAGCACGGTCCAGGCCGCGGTTCGCACCAGGATCGACGTCCAGAATGGCAGCAGCACCGCGACGATGAGGATGGCGGCGAGGCCCTTGGGCACCGAGGCGATGAGGTAGGCGAGGGGAAAGCCCAGAATCAGCGTGGCGAGCGTCACCGCCGCGGCGACGAAGAATGTGCGCATGAATACCTGCAGGAAGATCGCCTGTTCCGGCGGCACTCTTTCAATGCCTCCATCGGCGTTCCAGCGCAGATCAAGCGCGCTCAGCAAGTAGAACGACGTCACGCTATGGGTGCCGCTCTCGATGACCGGCCACGTGCCCGGCGCCGACCAGAACGGCACCGCTTTCATCACCTCAAGCGGGGGCCTGTCGGCAGCCTCAAGTTGGCGTACCGTCTTGAGCACCTGACTGCGCGCACCGGGCAGGCGGGCGTTGAGGCTCTTGGCAAGTTCGTAGGCGGTGCCCTTGGCCTGATTGTCGCGGAGGTCGGCGGCAAGGGCCAGGAAGGCGGCGTCGCCGGGCAGTCCCGCGCCGTTCCAGCCGCGCAGCGCTTGGCTGGTCTGCGGCAAGGCGTCGAAAATCGTCGGATCATAGACGGCGCGCGACAGAAGCAGGACGATCGGGATGCCGAAGCTCAGCGCCAGTAGCACCAGCAAAGGCGCCGCCAGCACCAGCGACCGCAATCGGTCGCCGAACTCGGCGCGCCGAAGTTTTGCCGTGACGGATTTCGCCGCGTTGGCATCGGCGGCCGGCCGGTCGCGCGCGATGTGCGGCCGGTCCAGCTTCGTGGGCTCAAGCGCCGTCATTTTTCCTACTGCGCGAGCCAGGCGTTGAAACGCTTGACCAGATCCTCGCCATAGTCGCCCCAGAATTCGGTATCGGCGACCAGATAAGCGGTCATGTGGTCAGGCGCGTTCGGCAATTTGGGCAGGGCGTCCGGCGCGACAAAGGAAGCTGCATCGGTGCGCACCGGCCCATAGGTGATGTAGCTGGCGAGCTTGGCGTTGTTTTCCGGCTGGCTGATATAGGCAAGGTATTTGTAGGCCAGCTCTGGGTTCTTGGCGCCCTTCGGAATGGCGATCATGTCGTATTCGAGGATCTGGTTGTTCCAGACGATCTTGAATGGCGCCCCGTCCTTGTCGATCGCATTCTGGATACGGCCGTTCCAGGCGGTGGTCATCACCACTTCCTTGGATGCGAGGAGCTGCGGCGGCTGTGCGCCGGCATCCCACCAGACGATGTCTTTCTTGATGGTGTCGAGTTTCTTGAAGGCGCGGTCGACGCCCTCCGGCGTGGCCAGCACCTTGTAGACATCGGCCGGCGCGACGCCATCGGCCATCAGCGCCCATTCCAAATTCTGCGCCGGGAACTTGCGCATCGCGCGCTTGCCCGGAAACTTGGTCGTGTCGAAGATGTCGAGCACCGAGGTCGGGGCCTCTTTCAGCACGTTGGGGTCATAGGCGAGCACGTCGCCATAGGCGTCGAGGCCGACGCCGCAGTCGAGCGCGGAGCCTTCGAGGAACTTTTCGCGCGGCGCGATCTTGGAATAGTCGAGGCGCTCGAGAATGCCGGCGTCGCAACCCTGCAGCACGGTCGCGGTCTCGACCGTCACCAGGTCGATCGGCACGTTGCCGGTATCGACCATGGCTTTGACCTTGCCGAGATCGCCAAGATATTCCTGCTCGACGATCTTGGCACCGGTCTCTTTGCTGAACGGCTCGAACCATGCCTTGCGCTGGGCATCCTGCCAGGCGCCGCCGCTGGCCATGATCGAAAGCTCGTCGGCGAAGGCGACATGTCCTGACGTGATGAATGCTGTGGCTGCCGCGAAGGCGAACAGCCGGGCTTTTGTGATTTTCATTGTTCTTATTCCCCTGTTTTCGAGATGGAACCGCCTGTTCCGGCATCGGCCGGAAAGGCACGGCAGTCGTTGGGCGCGCAGGAAACCGTGACCGGTTCCCCGTTGCCCATGGTCGTTTCGGGGCCGACCTTGACGGTCAGCACCTGTCCGTTTTCCAGCCTGGCCAAAAGACGCTGGTGGTCGCCGAGATAGATGCGGCCATCGACCGTGCCGGCCAGCCCATTTGCTCCTTTCGAAGCGGGTGCAAGCTTCAGCCGCTCCGGGCGGATGGCGACATGGCAGGCTGCGCCCTCCGCAACTCCGATGGCGAGCGCTGTGATCGAACCACCACCGTCCAGCGCGACGCGGCACTCCTTGCCAGAGACGCGTTCGACCTTGCCGAGCAGCGTATTGTTCTCGCCGATGAAGCTTGCGACAAACGAAGTTTGCGGCGCGTTGTAGAGATCATCCGGCGAACCGAGCTGGGCAATCCCGCCATTGTTGAAGACGGCGACGCGGTCCGACATCGTCAGCGCCTCGCTCTGGTCGTGTGTCACATAGACGATGGTGACGCCGAGCATTGTGTGCAGCTGCTTGATTTCGAGCTGCATGTGCTCGCGCAGCTTCTTGTCGAGCGCGCCGAGCGGCTCGTCCATCAGCACCAGGCTCGGCTCGAACACCAACGCGCGGGCAAGCGCGACGCGCTGCTGCTGACCGCCGGAAAGCTGTGCCGGCCGCCGGTCGCCGAACTGCCGCAGCCGCACCATGTCGAGCGCGCGGCCGACGCGGGAGGAAATGTCCGCCTTGGTGATCTTGCGGACGGAAAGCGGGAAGGCGACGTTTTCCTCGACGCTCATGTGAGGAAATAGGGCGTAGTTCTGGAACACCATGCCGATGTTGCGTTGATACGGCGGCAGCCTGTCGACCGACCGGCCTTCAAGCGTGATGACGCCGCTGGTCGGCCGTTCGAACCCGGCAAGCATGTTGAGCGTCGTCGTCTTGCCCGAACCGGAGGGGCCGAGAAGGGTGAGGAACTCGCCGCGCGCCACGCCGAGGTTCAGCCGCGTTACCGCGAAGGTCCGGCCGTCATAGGATTTCTCGACGCCGACAAACTCGACAAATCCATGGCTGCCGGCATCGGCGCCCGCTGCCGAATCGGCGCCTGCCAGCGCTGCCGGTTGGACGGTCACGAACGGAAATCCGTCGAGCTGCGGCAGAGGCTGCTTGTTGAAACGAGGTGGTGCTTGCCGTGCATGTGTCGGTCTCGCATGACGCTGCCGCACAATGGCGGCAAACCAAACTTGTATGCTCACACAATCGATCTCTAAAGAACCATAGATGCAGACAAGTTTGGCCGTCAAGCCGATTTTTTCTAAGTTGTGTGAGATTTTTCGATCGGATTTTGAGAGTAGGCGTCAGACAAGCGCTATTGTCCGGAGCGTTGTCTTATGCTAGATGCGCCGGTAGCCAAAGTGTCAACACACCGAATCCGCCAATCCGCATGCTTCAGGACCTGCAACTCGCCTCGGATGAAGGCCCGGTCTATCGCCGCCTTGCCGACGCTATTGCCGAACGAATCACGTCCGGCACGCTTGCGGTTGGCGACCGCCTGCCGCCACAGCGCGAGATCGCCCGCGCACTGGGCATCAATGTCACCACGGTGACGCGCGCATTGTCGACGCTCCAGCAGCGCGGCCTGCTCGACGCGCGGCCCGGACGCGGCACAACGGTCGCTGCCCGCAACGGCGGCGAAAGGCCAGGTTTCGTGTCAGCGCCGAGCGACGACACCGGCGTCATCGATCTTTCCGTCAACAGACCTGCGACGTCGGCCTATCTCGACGCGTTGGGGCTGTTATTGCCGCGCCTGTCCAAGGACCGGCACTACGCCACGCTTCAGGACTATCACCCGCCCGAGGGGCCGCTTTGGGCGCGGGCGGCAATCGCCGAGTGGATGCGACCGGTGGCGGGGGAAGGCGATCCCGGCCGCGTGGTGCTGGCGGCGGGCGCCCAGCATGGGCTGGATTGCGTACTTGGGGCGGTGACCAGGCAGGGCGAGGTCGTGCTCGCCGACGAAGTGACCTATCAGGGCATCAATGCACTGTGCCGGGTGCATGGGCTCGATCTGAGAGGCGTCGCCATGGACCGTGGCGGCATGCGGGCCGACGCGTTCGACGCGGCCTGCGCGCAGCTTCGCCCACGCGCGGTCTTCCTGGTCCCCACGCTTCACAATCCGACCACCATCACGCTGGTCGAGGAACGCCGGCACGAGCTGGTGGCTGTGGCCCGCCGCCACAACGTCCTCATCATCGAGGATGATGTCTACCGCCCGCTGGCAGACAATCCGCCGCCATCGCTTGCCAGCCTCGAGCCCGAATTGACGGTTCACGTCGGCGCCTTGTCGAAATGCCTTGCCCCAGGGCTGCGGCTCGGTTTTGTTATCGCGCCACGCGCCATAGCCGGCCAGGTTGCAGCGGCTTTGCGCATCAACTGCTGGAGCATCAGTCCTTTGACTGCACTGATCGGCGCGCGGCTGATAGAAGAGGGCTTGGCGGCGCGCATCATAGAAACGCAGAAGCAGGAGCTTCGCCAGCGCCAGGCCATCCTCACCGAAATCCTCGGCCGCTACGATGTCCAGAACCACCCAACCTCGACGCATGCCTGGCTGCGCCTTCCGGAGCCGTGGCGGGGCGCGGGTTTCGCTCGTACCTGCCTGGAACGTGGCGTTGCCGTGCTCCCGGGTGATGCCTTCGCGGTTGGGCGCGAGCCGGTACAGCACGGCGTGCGTATCAATGTCGGCGCCGCGCGCTCGCTCGACGATCTGCGCACGGCCCTGAACACGATGGCCGAACTGTTATCGGCCGGCCATCTGCAATTGCCTGGCTTCGTCTAGATCATGATCCCAAAAGGTGGGAGCAGGGTTTCGGAACATCATGGTCAAGGATACGGTGGTGGCAACATCTGAGACCACTGACATCGCCATCATCGGTGCCGGCGTTGTTGGACTGGCGACGGCACTCCGGCTCGCAGTTGACGGTCGCGAAGTCCTGCTCATAGACGCCAATGAGCCGGGCTCCGGCGCCTCTTTCGGCAATGCTGGAACGCTTGCCGAATATGCCTGCATGCCGGTAGGCAATCCGGCCGTGCTGCGCTCGTTGCCAAAACTGCTTCTCGATCCGGACAGCCCCTTCGCGCTGCGCTGGGCAGCATTTTTCCAGGTCGCACCCTGGCTGCTCCGCTTCGTGCGGCAGTCGCTTCCAGCCGCCACGCGCGCCAATGCGCTGGCACTCGCGGGGCTTCTTGCCGAAGCCCTGCCCGCCCGGGAGGAGATGGTGGAGGAGGCCGGCATGGCAGACCTGCTGCGACGCAATGGCTGTCTGTACTTGTATCGTCGCGAGAGCGATTTCGCCAAGGCTGCCGGCGGCAGGGCGCTACGCGCCGGGTTTGGCGTCCATCAAGACGTTCTGACGCCAGCAGCGGTGGCCGCGCTGGAGCCCGGCCTCCCCCCAACCGGGGCCAGCGGACTGTACTTCCCGGACTCGATGAATGTCACCGATCCGAAGAAAATGATGCGGCGGTTGCTCAATGCCGCGACCGACAGCGGCGTTTCGGTGGCGCAGGCTGAGATAACCGGACTGCGGGTCGAGGCGGACGGTGTCAGGCTCAGCGGTTCCGGCTTTCGCGTCAAGGCGAACACGGTGGTGATCGCCGCGGGCGCGAAATCACAGGCGTTGGCGATGCAGGCCGGCGACAGGATCCCGCTCGAGACCGAACGCGGATATCATCTCGAATTCCCGACCGAAGCGCCTGTGCTCAATCGTCCGGTCTGTCCTGTCGATCTCGGCTTCTACATGACGCCGATGACCGGCCGGCT
The DNA here is from genome assembly GCF_040323155.1 of Mesorhizobium sp. M0060. NCBI lineage: Bacteria > Pseudomonadati > Pseudomonadota > Alphaproteobacteria > Hyphomicrobiales > Phyllobacteriaceae > Mesorhizobium > Mesorhizobium sp. M0060. Next base: position 167,592 of record NZ_JAMYUP010000010.1, on the reverse strand, counting down.
GCGTGTTGCCGGAACAGTCGAACTCGGCGGGCTTGCAGCGCCGGCAAATCCGCGCCGGCTGGCACTGCTCGATCGCGGTGTCCGGCAATTCTTTCCCCAACTCGGCCAGCCCTCATCCGAATGGCTCGGGTTCCGGCCGTCGCTGCCCGATTCCCTGCCGGTTATCGGTCCGTCGCGCGCCAGCTCCAGGGTGATCCACGCTTTCGGTCACGGCCACCTCGGCCTGACACTCGCTCCGATCACTGCACGCCTGGTTGCCGAGCGGATCAGTGGTCGCGGCGATCCAGGGCGTGTCGCGACGTTTTCGGCTGATCGCTTCCGCGCCTGACCGATCGAAGGTCACGCCTTCCGGTTGATCAGACCAGCCTAATGCGCAAGATCAAAGATCTACATGGTCTTTATGTGCGTCAAGAAGAACGGACGGCGCTATAGATCGGTCGCGCCGACCTCAGCCGATGCATTTGATTGCCTTCTCCCATTGCAGAAAGCGCACCGGGACAATAGATGGTGCATCAGCGGTTGCCCCTGCAGCCGGCCGCAAATAAACAGGATTATGTGCATGACCGATACGCTCGACGCAGCGAAATTGACCGATCGCGTCGCGGCCCTGGTCGAGGCTGCCAAACGGGCCGGCGCCGATGCCGCCGATGCGGTCGCGGTGCGCGGCCGTTCGACCGGCGTGTCGGTCCGGCTCGGCAAGGTCGAAGGCACAGAGGCGTCCGAGAGCGAGGACGTCTCGTTGCGTGTCTTCGTCGGCAGGCGGGTGGCGAGCGTCTCGGCAACGGCCGCGTCCGACCCTAACATGCTGGCCGAGCGCGCCGTCGCCATGGCCAAAGTGTCGCCTGAGGATCCCTATCAGGGTCTCGCCGATCCGGTCCTGCTGGTCAAGAAGCCACGCGACCTCGATCTGTTCGATGCCACCGAGGTTTCGGCCGACCGATTGAAGGAAGCAGCCCTTGCCGCGGAGGCGGCGGCGCTTGCCGTCAAGGGCGTCACCAATTCGGCCGGCAGCGGTGCCAGTGCCGGGCTTGGCGGGCTGGTGCTCGCCACTTCGCACGGTTTTGTCGGCCATTATGTCGCCTCGCGCTTTTCGCGCTCGACCAGCGTGATCGCCGGCGAGGGCACCGGCATGGAGCGCGATTACGAATTCTCCTCGCGCCAGCATTTTTCCGATCTCGACGCGCCGGAAGACATCGGCCGCAAGGCCGGTGAGCGTGCCGTACGCCGCATTGGCGCGCGCAAGGCTGCGACCGGGCCGGTCGACGTGGTGTTCGATCCGCGCGTGGCGCGCGGCATTGCCGGCCATCTCGCAGGTGCCATCAATGGCGCCGCGGTGGCGCGCAAGACCAGCTTTCTGCGCGACATGATGGGCAAGAAAGTAGCTTCGGCCGCAATCACCGTCAGCGACGAGCCGCTCCGGCGCCGCGGACAGGCCTCGCGCCCATTCGACGGCGAAGGCGTCGAGGGCGAAAAACTGTTCATGGTCGACAAGGGCGTGCTCAACCACTGGTTCCTGTCGACCTCGGCGGCGCGGGAACTAGGCCTCGTCACCAATGGGCGCGGCTCGCGCAACGGCTCCTCGGTCTCGCCGTCATCGACCAATCTCGCCATTGAGCCCGGCGAAAACACGCCGGAAGAGCTGATCAAGTCGCTCAAGACCGGTTTTTACGTCACCGAAGTGTTCGGCCAGGGCGTCGACATGGTGACAGGCGAGTATAGCCGCGGCGCTTCCGGCTTCTGGATCGAAAATGGCGAGCTGGCCTATCCCGTTGCTGAGGTGACCATCGCCTCCAATTTGAAGACCATGTTCCTCAACATGGTTCCGGCGAGTGATCTCGACCGCAATTTCGGCACCGCTGCACCCACGCTTTTGATCGAAGGAATGACCCTTGCCGGAGCTTGATCCGGTCGTCTCGGCCGGCGCTGCTGAAGACCTGCCGCTGCTGCGCGACGCTGCCCGCGAGGCGGGCCTCATCGCTATGCGCTACTTCAACAACAACCCGCAAGTGTGGATGAAGGGCGGCACCTCGCCGGTCAGCGAAGCCGACCACGCCGCCGACAAATATCTGCGCGAGACCTTGCTGGCGGCCCGGCCGGACTATGGCTGGCTGTCGGAGGAAACCGTCGACGACCCGGTAAGGCTTGTCGCGCGCCGCACCTTCGTCGTCGATCCGATCGACGGCACGCGCGGCTTCCTCGAGGGCCTGCCCACGTGGTGCGTCAGCGTCGCGGTGGTCGAGAACGGCCGCACGCTTGCCGGCGTGCTCGACTGCCCGGCGAAGGGCGAAATCTATTGGGCGCTGCCCGGCGAGGGCGCATTCCTGAACGGCAAGCGCATCGGCGTGCGTCCGCCGACGGAAACGGCCGAAATCGCCGGACCGAAGCCGATGATCGACCTGATGCCGGCGAGATGGCACAAACGGCTGAAGCGCGTGCCCTATATTCCTTCGCTCGCCTACCGGCTGGCGATGATCGCCGGCGGCCAGCTCGATGCCACCTTCGTCAAGGCCAACGCGCATGACTGGGACATCGCCGCGGCCGACCTCATCCTGCGCGAGGCAGGCGGCGCCTTGCTCGATCGGCACGGCCGCGCACCGCTCTATGCCGGCGAGGTGATCCGCCACGGGTCGCTCGCCGCCGGCAGTGGCGAACTCCTCACCGTGCTCGCCGGCGTCATCGCCGGGCTGGACAATTGAACATTATCAACGGTTCCAAAGTCGGCAGCTTTGGTCTAGACCTGTCCCAACTCACGATATGTGAAGGATCGACATGGCCGCTGAAGACGGAAAGAAACAGCTGTTGCACCTGGTGTTCGGCGGCGAACTCAAGAAGCTGGGCGGCACCGAATTTCGCGATCTCGACGCGCTCGACATCGTCGGCATCTATCCGGACTATCAATCGGCGCACGCCGTCTGGAAGGCCAAGGCGCAAGCCAGCGTCGACAATGCCCATATGCGTTATTTCGTCGTTCACCTGCACCGGCTGCTCGACCCCGAAAACAAGGCTGCCGGTTGATATCGATGAACCATGAATCGGTGAAGCGATCAGCCCCGCGGTCGGCGGTCAGACGTCGCAAGCCGAAGACGTTCTGGCGCAAGATCCGCGAACCGCTGGCGCAGTCGCGATTCGTCAAGAATGCCATTGCCGCCCTGTTTGCGTATTTCGTCCGCCTTGTCCGCCTGACCAACCGCATGGTCGACGGATCGGCGAAATTTTCCGGCGGCGCCTATGCGCAGCTCGAGCCCGGCATCATCGCGCTCTGGCACGGCCAGCATCTGCTGACCCCGGCCTATTATCCCAAAGGACGGCCCTTGGTTGCCATGGTGTCGCGCAGCGCCGATGCCGAGCTCAACGCGTTGATGGTCGAGAAATTCGGCATCGAGGCGGTGCGCGGCTCCGGCGGGCGCGAAAGCGCAAGGCATCTCGACAAGGGCGGCGCCAAGGCGCTCATCGCCCTCAAAAAGTCGCTCGCCACCGGCAAGAACGTCGCCATGATTGCTGATATTCCCCACGGCACGCCGCGCGATGCGGGGCTCGGTGTCGTTCTTCTGGCGCGGCTGTCCGGCCGGCCGATCCTGCCTGCCGCGATAGCCACCAGCCGCCGCAAGGTGATCGAGGGCAGCTGGGACAAGACGACGATCAACCTGCCCTTCGGCCGCTCCTCGATCGTCGTCGGCACGCCTGTCTTCGTGCCGGCCAACGCCGACGCGACGGAAATGGAACGCAAGCGCCAGGAGGTTACGGCCTCGCTCAATGCCGCAACCGCCGAGGCCTATCGCCTTGTGGACGGTTCGAAATGAGTGTGCGCTGGGCGCGCGCCTTCCTGACCGCATACCGTTTCGCGGGGGCCGCCGCCTACCCGTTGGCCGGGCCTTATGTCGCCTGGCGCACGTCCAGAGGCAAGGAGGATCGCATTCGCCGGCGCGAACGCTACGGCGTCGCCGGACGCGAGCGCCCCGAAGGCCCGGTGATCTGGATCCATGCAGCCAGCGTCGGCGAGACCATCGCCGTCGTGCCGCTGGTCGAGAGCATTCTCGATTACGGCGTCAACATCGTCCTGACGACGGGCACGGTCACCTCGGCACAGGTCGCCGAAGAACGTCTGGGTGACCGCATCATCCACCAATATGTGCCGCTCGACCTCAAGCCGGCGGTCAGCCGCTTCCTCGACCATTGGCAGCCGGACCTGGCGATCATCGCCGAATCGGAGATCTGGCCGATGACCATCCTGGAACTCGGCGCCCGCCGCGTGCCGCAGGTTCTGGTCAATGGCAGGCTGTCCGACCGCTCCTTCAAATCCTGGAAGAAGCGCGCCAACATCGCCGAAGCATTGTTCGAAAATCTCGCCCATGTCGTCGCCCAGTCGGATCTCGATGGCGAGCGCTTCCTTTCGCTCGGCGCCCGGCCGGTCACCGTATCCGGCAATCTCAAGGTCGACACCGCGCCGCCGCCGGTCGACGAACGGGCGCTGTCGGCGCTGAAACGCCAGATCGGCGCCCGCCCGACCTGGGCGGCGATCTCGACCCATGACGGCGAAGAGGTGGTCGCCGCGGAAGTTCACGCCATGCTGCACAAGCGGCATCACGGGCTTTTAACCATCATCGTGCCGCGCCATCCCGATCGCGCCGAGCAGCTGGCCGCGCAGATTTCCGGCATGGGCCTGAAGCTGGCGCAGCGCAGCAAGGGCGACAGGATCACCGCCGATACCGATATCCTGCTCGGCGACACGATCGGCGAGATGGGGCTTTATCTGAGGCTGACGGAAATCGCCTTTGTCGGCCGTTCGCTCACTTCCGAGGGCGGCCAGAACCCGCTGGAACCGGCCATGCTGGAGACGGCGGTGCTTGCCGGCCGCAACGTCCAGAATTTTCGCGAGGCCTATCAGCGCCTGCTCGACAGTGGCGGCGCCAAGCTGGTGCGCGACCGTGATATGCTGGCCGGCGCAGTCAATTTCCTTTTGACCAACGAGGCGGCCCGCCATGAGATGATGGCGGCGGGTGCGGCGACCGTCGACGAGATGCGCGGTGCGCTGGCACACACGCTTAGGTCGCTCGAGCCTTATATCCAGCCGCTGGTCGTCAAGTCGCGCCTGAAGGGCGCAAACGGGCGCTGACGTGACCTCGGAAGCGCCACCCTTCTGGTGGGAAGAGCCGGACTGGCGGGTCACGGCGCTGTCGCCGCTCTCCGCCGTCTATGCGCTTGTCGCCGGTCGCCGCATGCGGCACGCGCCGCGCGAAAAGGTCGAGGCGCCGGTGCTCTGCGTCGGCAACTTCACCGTCGGCGGCACCGGCAAGACGCCGGTGGCGATCGCATTGGCCGAACAGGCCCGGCGCATGCAGCTCAATCCCGGTTTCCTGTCGCGCGGCCATGGTGGCTCCTTTGCGCAGCCGCATATCGTCGATCCGCACCACGACGCCGCCAAGCATGTCGGCGACGAGCCGCTGCTTCTGGCCGAACACGCGCCGGTCGCGGTGACGCCGAACCGGGCCGCCGGCGCCAGACTTCTGCTGGAAAAGCTCGGCTGCGATTTCCTGATCATGGATGACGGTTTTCAGAGCGCGCGCATCCACATCGACTATGCGCTGGTCGTCGTCGACGCGCGCTATGGCATCGGCAACGGCAGCGTCATCCCCGGCGGGCCGCTGCGGGCAAACATCGTCGACCAGCTGGTCTTCACCAGCGCGTTGCTGAAGATGGGCGAGGGCACCGCGGCCGACACGGTCGTGCGCCAGGCAGCGCGCGCCGGGAGGCCGATCTTCGAGGCGCACACCGCCCCGAGCAGCAAGGTGACGCTGGCCGGCAGGCGGTTCCTGGCGTTCGCCGGCATCGGTCATCCCGACAAGTTTTTCGACACTGTCCGCGAGGCCGGCGGCGAGCTTGCGCTGACCAAATCGTTTCCTGACCATCATTTCTATGGCGAGGACGAACTTGCCGAATTGGCGGCGACGGCGCGTAAAGCCGGGCTTGGCCTCATTACCACCGCCAAGGACGCTGCCCGCCTGCGTCATGGCGCAGCGCCGCCGGAATTCCTCGGCCGGCTCGACGTGCTGGAGATCGACACCGTCTTCGAGCTCGACCACGTGCCGCAACGCATCATCGACGAGACACTGGATGCATGGCGGCAGCGCCGGCTGAGAGGCTGACCAGCAGCTGAGCACCGAGGCGATGCGGGGACGGGGATTTTGCATCTTTCCGCTGGTCGCGGCATATTTTGTTCTTGCTTTGTGCCGGCAGCTATGCTACTAATGCAGCTATGCTACTAATTTGGACATGGTGATGATTCGCCGACGACCCGCGCTCGAGCCCCGAGGCGGGTTTTTTGTTGTGAGATAACCTCTGAGGCCGGTGTTGTCGGCCTGACTTCGGGGCAGAGAGGGGCGCAAAGGATCGCAGCGGGGCGACTTCCATTTGCGTCAGACTACCGTCGGCGGCGCAGTTCCGGATGCGCTTCGATCTCACGGCGCAGCGAGGCGGCGGCATTCAAATAGGGTTCCTGCCTGGCGACACTCCAGTATTTGAGCTCGTCGAGCGGAATGCTCTCGCCGGTCACCGCGCAGCGCACGAAGGCGCCGGGGCTGGTCACCTGGAAGTCGCCGTCGAGGTAGCGGATGCGGGCTTCCTTGCCGCCGGGGCCTTCGAACCGGTTCATCATGGGGTGGTGCCGAAATTCATGACGATGTCATCGCCACAAATTGCGGCGAGGTCAAGCTTGGTTGGCCTTGCTTGGTTCTGTTTCCCGTGACACTTGCTCGAACAAGCCGGCAAAGCGGATGCCCGGCATCTCATTCCTCAGCCGTGATAAACTGCCCGATCTTCTCCGCTGCCAGCCCGGCTTGGACTGCGATGCGCCGGGCGAGCTCGGCGGCGGCAGCGCGCGGCCGCCCCAGCGGCCGGTCGAGCCAGTAGGATATCGGGCTGAGCGCACTGCGTTCGTCTACGGCGACGATGCGGCCCGAGTTCAACTGATCCACCGTCAATGGCGGACGCGCCAGCGCAATGCCGAGCCCGTGCGCGGCGGCGTCGAGTACGAGATTGTAATCCTCGAAACGGCGATCGTGCGGCCGCGGCCGATAGTCCATTTCCTGCGCCGCAAACCAGGCGCGCCAGGCCGAAGCGTCGGAATCGTTGATCACCGGAAATTTGAGCAGCCGGGCAGGATCTCCGCGGCCGATCTCCTTGGCCAATTCCGGGGAGGCGACCGGGAACACATATTCCTCGAAAAGTTGCACCGAGATCCGGCCCGGAATGCGGCCGCGCCCGCAGCGAATCGAAAGGTCGATACCCTCGTCGGCAAGATCGCCCTGGCGGATGTCGACGTCGAGCACGATGCGCAGCTTGGACGGGTGGTTCTCCAGCACCGCCATGCGCGGCATCAGCCACAGCCCGCTGACCGAGGGGATCGAGGTCAGCCGCACCACCGCCGTGCCGCGCGGCTCGATCCAGCGATCCGAATTGCTGGCGATCAGGGCGAAGGCTTCGGTGGTGCGCAGATGCAGGCGATTGCCCTCGACGGTCAGCGAGACGCCGCGCGCGCCGCGATCGAACACTTTCAGCCCGAGCCAGCCCTCGAGCTTGGCGATCTGCCGGCTGACGGCGCCATGGGTGATGTTGAGCTTCTCGGCCGCCGCCGAAAAGCTGCCGGTGCGCGCCGCGGCATCGAAGGCGCGCAAGGTTTCAAGCGGCAGCATCGGGTCTAAGCTGTGATCCATAGTCACAGGTGATCCTCGATTTGTTCGTTTGTCAACCGGCTCACTATGGCGTTTTCTCTGTTTCATGGCATTGAATCGTGGGGACACCGAGATGAGCGTTTACACCGGCACGTTGAATCCGACACAGCGGATGGATACCACAGCGGTCATCGCGGTGGCGCTGACGGTGGTTGGCTGGGCCTCTGCTTTTCCGGCGATCCGCGCCGGCCTCGCCGCCTTCGGGCCGCTGGAGCTTGGCGCGCTGCGCTTTGCCATCGCTGCGGTTCCGGCGGCGATCTTCCTTGCCATCAAGCGGCCGGCTCTGCCCAGGCTCGACGAACTCTGGCGCTTTGCTTTCGGCGGCTCCATTTTCGTCGCCTTGTACACGGTGATGCTCAATTTTGGCGAGCTGACCGTTTCGGCCGGTGCCGCCGGCTTCATCATCAATGTCAGCCCGATCTTCACCGCCATCATGGCCATGGCGCTGCTCGGCGAACGCTTCTCAGGCCTTGCCTGGGCCGGCACATTCCTGTCCTTCGCCGGTATCGGCATCATCGCCATGGGCGAGGGGCAAGGATTGCATTTCAACAATGGCGCGTTGCTTGTCCTCGGCTCGGCGCTGTGCTCGGCCGTCAACACCATCGTCCAGAAGCCGCTGTTTGCGCGCCATCACCCGCTGACGATCTCGGCCTCGAACATGGTGCTTGGCGCGCTCTGCCTGGCGCTCTTCCTGCCGAGCGGCCTTGCGCAGGCGGCGGTCGCCGATACCGCCGGTCTCGGCGCTGTCATCTTTCTCGGCATCGTGCCCAGCCTGATCGCCTACGCCGCCTGGGCAACGGCACTTTCCCGCCTGTCCGCCGCGCGTGCTTCGAACTTCCTCTATCTGGTTTCGCCGGTGGCCACCCTGATCGGCTTCTTCTGGCTGGGCGAAGTGCCGACCTTGCTCGGCATCATCGGCGGCGCGCTGGCGCTGGGTGGCGTCATCGTGGTGAATTTGAAGAGGTAATTACCTCAAATGCTTGACCGCTGACTACACATGGCAGCTGATCCTGATTAGGAATAAGGGCGCCATCAGTGAGCTTAGAATGCCCAAGACGTTTTTTCGGGACGCGTCAACGTTTCGCCCAATAGCGGTCGGTTACGGTAGTTGTATCGCGTCAGATCGCATTACCGTAGATGGCACACAAGTCGGCTATCTGTATCGTGAAACACCAGACGGTCCGATTGATAGCGGCTGGCGCTTTTTTTCTGGTGATGAATCTGACGAATATGTCAACAATCCGAATAACTTAAGCCTATTCGATGTTAACACAATTGCGAACTACGACCCGCTCATTATCCCTTGTCTAGAGGCGCCTTGCGGAAGTGCCTTTTTTCGAAGTGAGGGGAAGTTTGTCTATGAGAAGTTCGACCCCCCAGATGATGCCTAGAGCCGTCCATTTGGAGGCCGCTCAATGCGATCCCCTCATCGCCGCCCAAACAGCCGCTCGATATCCGCCAGCTTGAGCTCGATATAGGTCGGGCGGCCGTGGTTGCAGGTGCCGGAGCCCGGCGTCGCCTCCATCTGGCGCAGCAGCGCGTTCATCTCTTCGGGCTTGAGCAGGCGGCCGGAACGCACCGAGCCGTGGCAGGCCATGGTCGCGGCTATTTTGTCCAGCCGCCCTTTCAGCGTGTCGACCGTGTCGTTGTCGGCGATCTCGTCGGCAAGGTCGCGCACCAGCTGCTGGACATTGGTCTCGCCGAGCATCGACGGCGTCTCGCGCACCGCGACGGCACCCGGGCCGAAGCGCTCGATGCCAAGGCCGAAGCGGGCCAGCGTCTCGGAGTGCATGGCGAGCCGTTCGGCATCTTCCTCCGGCAGGTCGACGATCTCGGGCAAAAGCAGCATCTGCGACGGCACGGCGCGCGAATGCAGCGCATTTTTCAAGGCCTCATAGACCAGCCGCTCATGCGCCGCATGCTGGTCGACGATGACAAGCGAGTCCCTGGTCTGGGCAACGATGTAGTTCTCATGCACTTGCGCGCGCGCGGCGCCCAATGCCGTGCCGAGCAGCGTCTCTGCCGCCTGGTCCTGCCCGGCACGCGCGTCGGCACTGTGCAGCGGGCCGGCGTCGAACGCCGCTTGATCGTCTTCGCCGAATCCGCCATTTGCAGCATCGCCAAGACGCGTGTCCAGCGGACGCTGCGGCGAACGGGCGGGATCGAACCCGGCAAAGCCGGAAGCCCGATAGGCCGCCTCGTAGCTGCGGTGGCCGTTGGCCGGCCCGCCATGCGCATAGGAGGCAGCCCCTGGCCGGAACGCCGCCATCATGCCGGCAGCGCCGGTGGTGGCGGCGCGGATGCCGGCATTGGCCAGCGCTTCACGGATGGCGCCGACGATCAGCCCGCGCACCAGCCCCGGATCGCGGAAGCGGACGTCTGCCTTGGCCGGGTGGACGTTGACGTCGACGATTGCCGGATCCAGCGTCAGGAACAGCACGGTGACCGCATGGCGGTCGCGTGGCAGCACGTCGGCAAAGGCGCCGCGGATAGCGCCGGCGATCAGTCTGTCGCGCACCGGCCGGCCGTTGACATAGGCGTATTGCTGCAGCGCGTTGGCGCGCGTGAAGGAGGGGACCGAGACATGGCCGGCGAGATGCACACCGTCCCGCACGGCGTCGATGGCAATCGCATTGTTCGGAAAGTCGGCCCCCATCACCTGCGCCACCCGGCGCAGCCGGCCTTCGGGGCCGCCCTCGGTCGCCGGCAGTTCCAGCGTCGAGCGGTCCGGCCCGGCCAGCGTGAAGCGCACGGCGGGGAAGGCGATGGCGATGCGCTTGACCACGTCGCCGATGGCCGAGCTTTCGGCGCGCTCGCCCTTCATGAATTTGAGCCGCGCCGGCGTGGCGAAGAACAGGTCGCGCACCTCGACCGTGGTGCCGCGATTGGCGGCGGCCGGCTTCACGGCAGAGACGCGACCGCCGTCGATGCCGATCTCGGCGGCGCTGTCCCCCGACGCGGTGCGCGAGCGGATCGACAGCCGCGCCACCGAGCCGATCGACGGCAAGGCCTCGCCGCGAAAGCCAAGCGAGCGGATGTCGTGGATGTTGTCGGCGAGCTTGGAGGTGCAGTGGCGCGCGATCGCCAGCGCCAGTTCCTTTTCCGGAATGCCGGAGCCGTCGTCGCTGACGCGGATCAGGTTTAGCCCGCCGCCGGCGGTGACGATCTCGACGCGCGTCGCGCCGGCGTCGAGCGCGTTCTCGACCAGTTCCTTGACCACGCTTGCCGGACGCTCGATGACTTCGCCGGCGGCGATCTGGTTGATCATCGTTTCGGAAAGCTGGCGGATGGGCATGGCAGCACTATAGGCGGATTCGTGGTCGATGCGGGAGGGCAGAATTGAGGAAATCCACGCCGCGGGCCGCGACGGGCCGCTCGTGCATTCAAGTCATGAGTTTGGGCAGCGCTGCCGCCAGTGCATCGACGGCAAGGCGGACTTTCATCGGCAAGTGGGGCGTCTGCAACCACAGCGCATGAGCGTCATAGAGAAACCTCGGCTGTTCCGGCAACAGCGGGACGAGTACGCCGGCTTGAATGCGCTCGCGAACCATCCAGTATGGCAGCCAGGCGAGTCCCATGCCGGCGGCCGCGGCATCGGCGATGGCATCGAGATCGTCGAGCCGTAATCTGCTGACGGGCCTGACCTCCGCCGCGGGCTGGCCGTTGCGCGGAAACAGCCACGGCTGAACGGCACGCCCGGAACGGCGGTAGATGATCGCATGATGGCGGCCGAGGTCATCTATCGCCTGCGGCTGGCCGTGCCTATCGAGATAGGACGGCGACGCGCAGACGACCATGTGCTGGCGCGCGATGCGACGCGCTATCACCCCGGTCTGGTCCTCCAGATCGCCCGTGCGGACAGCGAGATCGCAGCCATCCTCTGCGAGATCGGCGATGGCATCGCTGAACGACAGGTCAAGTTCCAGCGCCGGATATTGCTGCGCAAGCCCGAGCAGGATCGGGGCAACGCAGCGCCGGCCGAAATGCACCGGCATGAGGACACGCAGCTTTCCGCGCGGCTCGGCAAGCTGGTCGGCCGCGAGTGCATCCGCGGCCTCCGCTTCAGTAAGCACCAGCCTGCAGCGTTCATAATAGGCGCGCCCGAAGTCTGTCAGGCTTTGGCGGCGCGTGGTCCTGTTGATAAGGCGCACGCCCAGACGCTCCTCGAGAAACCGGACATGCTTGCCGACCATCGGTCCGGACAGATCGAGAGCGGTCGCCGCGGCCGCGAACGAGCCCAGGTCGACGGCTTTGACGAACACGGCCATGCTGGTAAGGCGATCCATGATTCAAAACTTCCAGTTTCTACTGCTCTACTCAAGCGGCTATTTATCCGCCTCACTGCCGCTGGCATAGCATATTCAGTTCAAATATTTTTGAGTTGTGACCGATGGCGCGTGTTGTTCGCTTTTATGAGCTTGGTGGTCCCGAGGTTCTGCGCATCGAGAATGTCGACATGCCTGCGCCTGGGCCGGGCGAGGTCCAAATCCGTGTCAAGGCGTTTGGCATAAACCGGGCCGAGGCACTGCTGCGTTCGGGCACTTACATCCAGACCGCGCCGTCGCCTTCCGGCCTTGGGCTTGAAGCGGCGGGTATCGTTGAAACGGTCGGCGAAGGCGTGGACGGGTTTGCGCCGGGCGATGCCGTCAGCGTCGTGCCGCCATTGTCGATGGTCCGCTGGCCTGCCTATGGTGAGATTGCCACATACCCCGCCGAGCTCGTCGTCAAGCACCCGCCATCGCTGAGCTTGGAAGAGGCAGCCGCCGCGTGGATGCAATATCTCACGTCCTATGGTGCGCTGATCGACATTGCCAAACTTGGCAGGGAGGACTTTGTCGTCATCACCGCGGCATCGAGCAGTATCGGACTTGCCGCGATCCAGATCGCCAACATGGTTGGCGCGACCCCGATCGCGGTCACGCGGACGTCTGCCAAGAAGCGGGCTCTGCTCGAGGTCGGCGCCGCCCATGTCATTGCTTCAGCGGAAGAAGATCTGGAAGCCCGGCTGAAGGAAATCGCCGGCCCGGAGGACATCCGAGTGGTGTTCGACGCAGTCGGCGGCCCGATTTTCGAGCCTCTGACGGCTGCGATGGCACGGGGTGGCATTCTCATCGAATATGGCGGTTTGAGTCCCGAGCCGACACCGTTCCCGCTGTTCGCCGTGCTGGCCAAGACGCTGACGCTGCGCGGCTATCTCGTCGACGAAATCACTAGCGATCCGGCGAAGCTGGAGGCTGCCAAGGCGTTCATTTTCGATGGCCTGATGTCGGGATCGCTAAAGCCGGTAATCTCCAGGACCTTTTCGTTCGACCAGATCGTCGAGGCGCATCGCTTTCTGGAGTCGAACGAACAATTCGGCAAGATTGTCGTGACGGTTTGACCGGGCATTGATGGGATAGCCTCACGCCTGCGCGGCCAGCCAGTCTCGCACCTTGCGAGCATTGTCGCTGAGCTCGCGGTTTCTCGACCAGATGACATGAAAGCCCTTGCCGGTCGTCATCGTGTGGTTGGTTACGCGCACCAGCAGCCCCGATGCCAACAGCCGCTCGGCGAGGTGACCCCAGCCGAGCGCGATGCCTTGCCCTTCCATGACTGCCTGGATCACCAAGGCATAGTCGTTGATGCGCAAGCCACGCCCGGCATCGGCGATGTCGACACCGGCCGAGTGGAACCACTCGTCCCAGCTGGCGGCCTCGCGAAACGGCTCTTCGAGATGAATGAGACGGTGCGATGGAAGATCTGCGACGCTCTCGGGCAGCCCGAACCGTGCCACATAGCTCGCGCCCGCAACCGGGAATATTTCCTCATCGGCCAGCGGCAGCGAATGATAATCCGGCCAGTCCTTGGGCTCGCCACCACGAACGCCGAGCGGGATGTCTTCGGCGATGATGTCGAGATCGCGGTCGGCGGTCTGGATGCGCAGGTCGATCCCCGGCAATTCGTCGCGAAACTGCTGCAGGCGCGGCATCATCCAGAACGAGGCGAAGGCGGTTGAGGCGGAGAGCGTCACATGAGCGCCGACGACGATCTGGCGCAGATCCTCCGCCGACTTGCGGATGTGCGACAGGCCGAGCGAGACGTCGGCATGAAAGCGATCGCCGGCTTCGGTAAGACTGACCTGTCGATGGCGGCGCTGGAAGAGTTTCGCGCCGAGCTGTTCTTCAAGCCCGCGGATCGCATAGGACACGGCAGCCTGCGTAATGCCGAGCTCCCGCCCGGCGGCGGTAAAGCTCGACAGCCGCCCGGCGGCCTCGAAAACGATCAGGCTGCCGGCCGAGGGCAGCAGATGGCGCAAGCTCCGCATAAGCTGAGCTTATACAAGAGATCAGGATTTTCCAGCGTCACAGCTGCATTTTGTCCGGCTAGATTGGTCGCCAACAGCAAGATGGAGCCTGCATGAACGCACCGGCGGTTGAAACGACGACCGAACCGGCAAAACGCCGCGAGCGCGGTGGTGGCCGCATCGCCCGGCGCGAGCTGCGTTCGCATGGCTCGGAAGGGCTCAGCCGGCCCTATATCGTCCGCAACATTCCGACCTACGACATCCTGTCGGAGGAAAACCTGCTGCGCATCGAGGCGACGGCCGATCGTATCCTGGCCGAGATCGGCATCGAATTTCGCGACGATCCCGTGGTATTGGCGCATTGGAAGCGGGCAGGGGCCGCCATCGATGGCGCGCTGGTCAGGTTCGAGCCCGGCATGCTGCGTGAGATCCTGAAGACCGCGCCGGCAAGCTTCACCCAGCATGCACGCAACCCGGCCAATTCGGTCGAGATCGGCGGCAAAAGCGTCGTCTTCTCGCCAGCCTATGGCTCGCCCTTCGTCATGGATATCGACAAGGGCCGCCGCTACGGCACGATCGAGGATTTCCGTAACTTCGTGAAGCTGGCGCAGTCCTCGCCCTGGCTGCACCATTCCGGCGGCACCATCTGCGAGCCGGTCGATGTGCCGGTCAACAAGCGCCATCTCGACATGGTCTACAGCCACATCAAATATTCCGACCGCGGCTTCATGGGCTCGGTGACGGCCGAAAGCCGGGCGGAAGATTCAATCGACATGGCACGCATCGTCTTTGGCCGCGATTTTGTCGACCAGAATTGCGTCATCCTCGGCAACGTCAATGTCAACTCCCCGCTGGTCTGGGACGCGACGATGACGACGGCGCTGCGCGCCTATGCCCGCGCCAACCAGGCGGCGGTGATCGTGCCGTTCATCCTCGGCGGCGCCATGGGTCCGGTGACCAATGCCGGCGCCATTGCTCAGTCACTCGCCGAAACCATGGCCGGCTGCGCGCTGACCCAGTTGGAGCGGCCCGGTGCGCCGGTGATCTTCGGCAATTTCCTGTCGTCGATGTCGCTGCGTTCGGGATCGCCGACCTTCGGTACCCCGGAGCCGGCGATCGGCTCGATGGTCATCGGCCAGTTGGCGCGGCGGCTCAACCTGCCGCTGCGGTGCTCCGGCAATTTCACCACCTCGAAGCTGCCTGACGCGCATGCGATGAACGAAGCCACCATGTCGATGCTCGCGGCGGTGCATTGCGGCGCCAATTTCATCTTGCATTCGGCCGGCTTTCTCGACGGCCTTCTGTCGATGTCCTACGAAAAGTTCGTCATGGACGCCGATTTCTGCGGCGCGCTGCACACCTATCTCGACGGCGTCAAGATCGATGACAACCAGCTGGCACTCGACGCCTTCAGGGAGGTCGGGCCGGGCAGCCACTTCTTCGGTTCGGCCCATACTTTGGCCAATTACGAGACTGCGTTCTGGGATTCCGAAATCGCCGACAACGAACCCTTCGAGAAATGGGAGGCAGCCGGATCGGAAGATGCCGCGATCCGCGCCAACCGGCGCTGGAAGAAGGCGCTGGCCGAATATCAGCCGCCGCCGCTCGACCAGGCAATAGACGAGGCGCTGCAGGATTTCATGGACCGCAAAAAGAACGAAATGACGGATGCCTGGTACTGAACATCAGATGGCGATCAACGCCGCACGTCGCATAATGCGGAAAGACGGAGGAAAAAATGACACTCTTCAGAAGCAACGGTGATCGGATACCGAGCGCCATCGAAGCGATGGCCAGCGACGTTCGTGCAGGTCGTGTGGACCGGCGCGAGTTTCTGGCGCTGGCAAGCGCCTTCGGCGCATCGACGGCCCTTGCCTACGGCATGATCGGTCTTGCCGTCCCAGAACGGGCTTTGGCTGACGAGCCGAAGAAAGGCGGAACGCTGCACGTTTCGATGTCGGTGAAGGCACAAAAGGATCCGCGCACCTACGACTGGGTGGAACTTGCGAACATTTCACGCTGCTGGCTGGAGCCGCTTGTCCGCTACACCCGCCAGTTCACATTCGAGCCGGTCCTGCTCGAAAGCTGGGAGGTCAACGACGACGCCACCGAATATGTGCTGCACGTGCGTAAGGGCATCACCTGGAACAACGGCGATGCTTTCAGCGCCGATGATGTGGTCTACAATCTGACGCGCTGGTGTGAGAAGGCTGCCGCCGGCAATTCCATGGCCGCGCGCGTCGGTGCGCTGATCGACGCAAAAACCGGCAAGGCGAGGGATGGCGCGATCGCCAAGGTCGACGACAACACGGTGAAGTTGAAGCTGAACGAGCCGGACATCTCGCTGATCCCGAATTTCACCGACTATCCGGCGCTCGTGGTCCATCGCAACTTCGACGCTGATGGCGCCAATCCGATCGAGAAGCCGATTGGCACCGGGCCGTTCGAACTGGTGTCTTATTCGGTCGGTCAGAAAGCGGTCGTCAAGCGTCGTGAGAATGGCAAATGGTGGGGCGGCGAAGCGCTTCTCGACGGCGTAGAATTCATCGACTACGGAACCGATTTCAACGCGTCGATAAATGCATTCGACTCCGGCGAAATCGATCTCAACTTCGAGACGCCCGCCGACTTCATAGACATCTTGGACAAGATGGGGCTGGTAAAATCGGAGGTCGCGACAGCGACCACGCTCGTTGCCCGGACCAACGTCACGCACAAACCCTACGACGACAAGCGCGTCCGCAACGCCCTCCAGATGGCCGTCGACAACAAAGCGGTGCTCGAACTCGGCTATGCCGGGCGAGGCACCGTTGGTGAAAACCACCACGTCAGCCCCATTCATCCGGAATACTACGCGCTGCCCAAGAAGACACGCGACGCCGCGGGCGCCAAGAAGCTGATGGCCGAGGCTGGGCAGGCCGACTTCGAGCATGAACTGATCACCGTCGAGGACGATTGGCAGAAGAACACCGGCGACGCGATTGCCGGCCAGTTGCGCGACGCCGGAATCAAGGTGAAGCGCACCGTGCTGCCGGGTTCGACCTTCTGGAACGACTGGACGAAATACCCCTATTCGATGACCATCTGGTACATGCGCCCGCTTGGCGTCCAGGTGTTGGCGCTGGGCTATCGCACCGGCGAGGCCTGGAACGAAACCGGCTACTCGAATCCTGATTTCGACGCCAAGCTCAAGCAGGCTCTCTCGCTCATCGACGTGGAGAAGCGCCGCGAGGTCATGAAGGACGTCGAGCAGATCCTGCAGGATTCGGGCGTTATCGTTCAG
The DNA here is from genome assembly GCF_040323155.1 of Mesorhizobium sp. M0060. NCBI lineage: Bacteria > Pseudomonadati > Pseudomonadota > Alphaproteobacteria > Hyphomicrobiales > Phyllobacteriaceae > Mesorhizobium > Mesorhizobium sp. M0060. The sequence continues at coordinate 150,299 of NZ_JAMYUP010000010.1, read as the reverse complement.
CCGTTCTGGCAGAAGCTGTTCAGCCACACGAACAAGAAGGTGAAAAACTACGGTGTCCACCAGACCTTCGAGATGGATCTCCAGAACGTCTGGCTAGACGCCTGAGTTAACTCCCCAAGGCAGTCACCTATGCCAGCCGACGAAGCGTTGCAGGATTTCATGGACCGCAAGAAAGCCGACAGGCAAGATGCGTGGTACTGATAGCTTCTGTCAGTGAACAATCGGGGACACGCATGAAACAGCCACTTTTTGTTGCCGCGCTTTCGATTGCCTTGCCGGCGGCCGCGCTTGCCGGCCCTGCTGCCAACGCCGTGAAGTTCTTTTATGTCCCGTCGGTCAAATTCGAGGCCGATGCGCAATATCGCGACCGCTTCACCGCGCCGGTGACGAAACTGTTCGAACTGAACGACAATGCGGCAAAGAACCATCCAGATGAAGTTCCTTGCATCGACTTCGCTCCTGGTCTCGATGCGCAGGACTATGACGAGAAGACCGTAGCCAAGACGCTGACGCTGGCCGAAACGCTGGATGGCGACAGCGCCCAAGTGACAGCGACGTTCAATCTTTTCCCGGAAGGCGATGGTTCCAAACGCGAAATGGTCTGGTCGCTCAAGAAGATCGACGGCCAGTGGAAGATCGCCGACATCACCTCGAAGACCAGCGGCTGGACACTGAGTGCGCTCGAATGCCTGGCCGGGCAGCCCCCGGAGTGATGCCGTGCTCTGCTGCCGTCCCTGGGTTCTGGCGACTGCGTGCCTGCTGGCCGGATTGAGCAGCGCCGCCGCTCAGGGCCTGTTCGGCGCGCCGCCCGCAAACGCGCCGGCCGACAATGCGGCACCTCCGCCGGCAGCGTCGCCGCCGCCAGAAAACGCACCGGCCGCACCCGTGCAGCCTGGCTCGCCGACGGCGGTGGTGAAGCCGTTCTACGAGCATGCCGGGCTCGAGGTCGATCCGGCTCAGCGGGGCCATTTCACCGATCCGGCGAAGTCGGTGCTCGACAAGAGCGATGCGCTGCGGAAGTCGGGGCAGGGCGAATGCCTCGATCCCAACATGGCGCTCGACAATGCCGAATACGACAAGGCCGAGATCGACAAGAGCCTGAAGACCATCGAAGCGGTCAAGGGCGATGCGGCCAAGGTCGTCGTCGCCTTCATCGTCGCCGGCAACCCGCACCGGCTGGAGTGGAAATTCAGGAAAGTCGATGGCGACTGGAAGATATCGGACCTGCTCTCGGTGACAGGCGAATGGGCGCTAAGCCAATACCAGTGCGAGTGAGAACGGAACCGATGAAGATCACCAACATCCGCGTCACCCACGTCAACGTCCCGCTCGATGCTCCGTTCTGGTGGACGGCTGGTCTCTACGGCGGCGCCTCGAAATCGATCATCGAGGTCGAGACGGACGAAGGCGTGGTCGGACTGGGCGAGGCGCCATGGTGGCATTTCGGCGAGGTGATCAAGGCCGAGATCGCGCCGGCGCTGATTGGCGCCGATCCGCTCGACATCGCCGACTGCGAGGCGCGCTGCGTGCCGCCCTGGCAGATTACCGCCAACACCGGCGAGAATGCAGCCACGGTGGCGTTCGGCGCCGTCGAACTGGCGCTGTGGGATATAAGAGGCAAGGTCTTCGGCATGCCGCTCTACAAGCTGCTCGGCGGCGCGGTGCGCAAGGACATTCCGTTTTCGGAATATTTCGCCTTTCGCCCCGCTCAAGGCGGAGCCGGTGGCGAGATGACCGCCGAAGCGATCGTCGACTACTGTCTCGGCATGCGAGAACAGCACGGCTCGACGATCTTCGAGGGCAAGCTGATCATGGGCGATCCCGAGCTCGAGATCAGGACAGTGCGCATGCTGCGCGAGGCGCTTGGCGATAAAGCGCAGATCAAACTCGATTCAAACATGCAGTGGTCGCTGACCACAGCGCGCTGGGTGCTGCGCGAGATTGAGCCGTTCAACATCCGCAACTACGAGGATCCGGTCGCGACCTTCGAGGAGATGGCTGCGCTGCGCCAGCATTCGCGCATTCCGTTCTCGACGCACATCCCGGATCTCAGACGGGCAGTCGCGCTCGGTGCGCCGGATTACTTCGTCTGCAATTTCGCAGCACTCGGCGGATTGTCGAAAACTCTGAAATTCATCGCCGCCTGTGAGGCGATGGGCAAGGGGTTCTGGTGCTATTCGAACGATCTCGGCATCATGACATCGGCTTATCTGCACGTCGTGGCGGCAACGCCATGGATCAGCGAGGCGTCGCAATCGCTGTTTCGCTGGCAGATCGGCGACGTGATCAAGGACGGCCCGTTCAAACAGATCGCCAACACGGTGCGCGTGCCGGAAGGTGACGGGCTGGGTGTCGAGCTCGCCCCGGCGGCAATGAAACGCTGGTCAGCGCACTTCGCCGAACACGGGCCGATGCACCATTTCAGCGACCCGAACAACCCTAGCCGCTACCGGCGGCTGCCGCTCAACTGATGCAACGTATTTTCCTTAGAAACTCAGGCTCACCCGCGCCCGCGATAGGGGGCGACGCCGGTGTCGGGCAGCCACACACCTTCCGGCGGCGCGCCGGTTTGCCAGAACACGTCGATCGGAATGCCGCCGCGCGGATACCAGTAGCCGCCGATGCGCAACCACAATGGCTTGGTTGCGGCGATGATGCGGCGGCCGATCATGACGGTGCATTCTTCGTGGAAGGCGCCATGGTTGCGAAACGAGGTCATGAACAGCTTGAGCGACTTCGATTCCACCAGCAGCGCATCGGGTGCGTAGTCGATGACGATATGGGCGAAGTCCGGCTGGCCGGTGACCGGGCACAGCGAGGTGAATTCCGGGCAGGTGAAGCGAACGATGGCGGGCGGGCCGTCGCCGCGCGAAAACGGGACGGTTTCCAGGACGGCCGCTTCAGGGCTCTGTGGCGCCTCGACGTTGGCGCCGAGCTGGGTGAGGTTTTTCGTATCGGTCATGAGCAGGTTCCTTGCTGCATGTCGCCCAAAACTGTGCAGCGGATTTGGGACAGCGACATGCGTAAAAACAAAATTTGCCGCTCATTAGCACAATTTGAAACAGCAGGAAGACGATGACCAGCAACGATCCGCTTCTCCAGCCCTATCAGCTCAAGCATCTGACGCTGAAGAACCGGGTCATGTCGACCAGCCATGAGCCGGCCTATTCCGAGGACGGCATGCCGAAAGAGCGCTACCGGCTCTATCATGCCGAAAAGGCCAAGGGCGGCATGGCGCTGACCATGACCGCCGGCTCGGCGATCGTCTCGCGCGACAGTCCGGCTGCCTTCGGCAACCTGCATGTCTATGACGACCGCATCGTGCCGTGGCTCGCCGAGCTGACCGACGCCTGCCACGAGCATGACTGCAAGGTGATGATCCAGATCACCCATCTCGGCCGCCGCACCGGCTGGAACAAGGCCGACTGGCTGCCGGTGCTGTCGGCCTCGCCGGTGCACGAGCCGGCGCATCGCGCCTTCCCCAAGACCATCGAGGACTGGGACATCGAGCGCATCGTCGTCGACTACGCCGCGGCCGCCCAGCGCTGCCAGGCCGCTGGCCTCGACGGCATCGAGTTCGAGGCCTACGGCCATCTGATGGATGGCTTCTGGTCGCCGGCCACCAACCAGCGCGACGATGATTTCGGCGGCTCGCTCGACAACCGCTTGCGCTTCACCGGCATGGTGCTCGACGCGGTGCGGGCGGCGGTCGGCCAAAAATTCGTCGTCGGCATCCGCATGGTCGCCGACGAGGATTTCGAGAAAGGCCTGTCGAAAGAGGAGGGTGTCGAAATCGCCAGGCGGCTGGCTGGTTCCGGCAAGGTCGATTTCCTTAACATCATCCGCGGCTCGATCGAGACCGACGCGGCGCTGACCAAAGTCATTCCGGTGACCGGCATGCGCTCGTCGCCGCATCTCGACTTTGCCGGCGAGATCAGGGCGGCGACGAAATTCCCGACCTTCCATGCGGCGCGGATTTCCGACGTCGCCACCGCGCGTCACGCCATCGCCACCGGCAAGCTGGACATGGTCGGCATGACGCGTGCCCACATCGCCGACCCACACATCGTCAAAAAAGTGATGGAGGGCCGCGAGCACGAGATCCGCCCTTGCGTCGGCGCCACCTATTGCCTCGACCGCATCTATGAGGGCGGCGAGGCGCTGTGCATCCACAATGCGGCAACGGGCCGCGAGGCTGATATCCCGCACATCATCCCGAGGACCCAGGGACCAAAGCGGAAGGTGATCGTGGTCGGCGCAGGCGCCGGCGGGCTGGAGGCGGCGCGTGTCGCGGCCGAGCGCGGGCACCAGGTGACAATGCTGGAAGCATCGAGCCAAGCCGGAGGGCAAGTGCGGCTGGCAACGCAGAACCCGCGCCGCAAGGAATTGATCGGCATCATCGACTGGCGGCTGGCCGAACTCGACCGGCTCGGCGTCGAGATCCGCTACGACAGCTGGGCGGAGAAGGACGACGTGCTGGCGTTGTCGCCGGACGTGGTGGTGATCGCCACCGGCGGGCTGCCGCAGAACCCGCCTCTAACGGCGGGCGACCATCTCGTCACCTCGAGCTGGGACATCATGGCCGGCAGCATCAAGCCGGCCGAGAATGTACTGCTCTATGACGACAATGGCGGCCATCAGGGCATGGGTGCTGCCGAACTGATCGCCAATAGCGGCGCCAGGCTGGAGCTGGTTTCACCAGAGCGCTTCTTCGCCCCGGAAATGGGCGGCATGAACCATGTGCCCTATATGCGCGCCTTCCAGGAAAAAGGCGTCACCATAACCATCAACACGCGGCTGCATTCGGTGCGGCGCGAGGGCAATCAGCTGGTTGCGGAGCTCGGCTCCGACTTCGCCGATGGCTGGCGCGGAGAGCGGCGGGTCGACCAGGTGGTGGTCGAGCACGGCACGCTGCCGCTCGACGATCTCTACCTGGCGCTGAAGCCGCTGTCGAAGAACGGCGGCGCGATCGATTACGAGCGGCTGGTCAATGGCGGTGACATCTTTCCTGCGCGCAATCCGCAAGGCGGTTTCGTGGTCTTTCGCATCGGCGACGCGGTAGCCTCACGCAATATCCACGCTGCGATTTATGACGGCATCAGGTTCGGCTTGCGGATCTGAAGAATATTTTGGATTGATTGGTGGCGCGCAGCCGAACCTCCGTACGGAGAGCCACCACGGTACTTTGGCTCGTTCTGCGCGCCGCGCACGCCGCCGGCTACCGCCGGGCACCGTACGATCTGGCGATTGTTGTTGGCAGCCCCGCTCAAAACATTCTGGCGGTGGCCATGCAGAACACGGTGATGACCAGCAGCCCGCCGGCGATGCGTTCGCCTTTTGTCATCTTCGCGCGCAACTGGGTTTGCGTCGCCACATCAGCGCTAGCCAGCCGCCTGATGGCGGAACCTACCAGTGCGCCCTGAACTCCGGCGGCAATCAAGGCAGTCAAGATGCCCAGCGCCAGGACCTTCTCCATCGAGCCGAAAGAGCCGTTGTGGAAGAAATACCAGAGCAGCAAACCAGTGAGGAAAACCACGCCGGCCGCGCCCATTTGCGGCCGGAAGAAACGTTCCGCCCGGATCTCCGGTTCGCGGGCAACCGCGATGGTGGTGCCGGCCCAGAACACACCCGCCATGACGTGAAGGCCGAGGACGATGATGTAGACATATTGCATGACCGCATTTCCTCTCTTGCCCACCGCTAACCATATGGATAGATATCAAATGATTAGATGTCAATGTATAAGCTCGAGCCGGTTCCATAGGCTTTGCCCTTGTTCTAGTGTCGGATCATGACGCCCTTTGACCGTCCGCCGATCGGGATGAATCTCGCCCGCACCGCCAAGCTGGTCGCGCAGGCCTTCGACGCTGCCCTCGTCGAGGTCGGCGGCACGCTGCCGGTCTGGGTCACGCTGCTGTCGGTCAAGTCGCGGGAGCTGGCCAACCAACGCGAGCTCGCCGGCATGATCGGCATCCGGGGCGCAACGCTGACCCACCACCTCAACGCCATGGAGACGCAAGGCCTGCTGATCCGGCGCCGCGATCCCGAGAACCGCCGGGTTCACCAGGTGGAGCTGACCCCAGCCGGAGAGGCGTTGTTCCTGAAATTGCGCACCGCCGCGTTCGCCTTCGACAAACGGCTGCGGAAGGGATTGTCCGACGAAAGGCTGGCGGAATTTGCAGAGGTGCTGGCTGCGCTGCGGGCCAATGTCGAAGGCTAGAAATTTAGGCTAGGAAAACGCCGTGCGCGAAATTTCGCTGAAGGATGCCAGGGCTACACTCTCGGCGATGCTCGATCAGGTCGTCCGCGGGAGAGCCGGCCACATAACGCGGCATGGCCGCAAGCAGGCGGACATTTTGTCGTTCCAGGACTATGAAAGCCTGGCACGTGCGCCCAGTGCTGGCGGCTTTTCCCGCTGACAGGGACTACCTTCCGCCTCGGCTCGTCGGGTCGGTTCGCAAAGCCAGCCTGTGACGGATCTACGCCAGGCGGCCCTGCAGAACCGTCAGCTTGGCCTTCTTCGGTGCTCGTGCCACCAGCCATTCGCGCACGCTGTCCGGCGGCATCGGGAAAGCGATGGAATAGCCTTGCACCTGGTCGCAGCCGATCGCCATCAGTGAGTCGAGCTCGGCTTCGGTTTCGGCGCCCTCGGCAACGATCGAGATGCCGAGACCGCGAGCGAGCTCGGTGAGGGCACGCACGATCTTGGTGTTGCCGCTGTTCTCGTTGATGTTCTGGACGAAGCGGCGGTCGATCTTCAGCCGGTCGATCTCATTTGGATTGACATGGCTGAGCGATGCGTAGCCGGTGCCGAAATCATCGAGCTCAAGATGGATGCCGGCGGCGCGGATGTGCCGCAGCTTTGCCGCGATACCGGTCTTCTCGTCGTCGAGAATGACGGATTCGACGATCTCCAGCGATAGTTTGTGCGCGGGCAGGCCGGCCCTTTCCAGCGTACCGAACAGGAAGACTTCGAAATCTGTCTCGCGCAGCTCCGAACCGGACACGTTGACGGCGATCCGTCCGAAGCCGATGCCTGCGCGGTTCCATTCGGCTGCTTCGTTGATCGCCTTGGCAATGACGATCCGGCCGATCTCGGGCATCAGACCGCATTTTTCCGCGACCGGAATGAACTCGCCCGGCGCGATCATGCCGCGCTCGGCATGTCTCCAGCGAACCAGAGCCTCGATGCCGCTGATGGCGCCGTTCGACAGCGACACCTGCGGCTGGAAATAGACTTCGAACGCCTTCTCCGAGATGGCGGTCCTGATGTCGAGCTCGAGCTGCTTGCGATAATCGAGTTCGCGTCTCAGCTCCTCGGAGAAGAACGACAAGCTGCCGCCGCCGTGCTTCTTGGCGGAATACAGCGCCAGATCGGCATGGACGAGCAGATCCTGCGCATTATCGGCGTCGACAGGATAGACCGCAATCCGGGCACTTACGCCCGGATGGATCGTCGTGCCTCGAAAGACGATCGGCTTGTTGAGCTTGGTCAGGATGCGCCTGGCGACGGTATCGATGTCCTCGGTGCTGCCGGTGCCGTTGAGAATCATGACGAATTCATCGCCGCCGAGACGCACGTTGAGATCCGACGTACGGCACGAATCACGCATGCGTTGCGCAGCCGCCACCAGCACATAATCGCCAGCGGCGTGGCCGAACGTGTCGTTGATCTGCTTGAACCGGTCGAGATCGAACTGCACCACGGCAACCCGTTCACGCCGTCGCTGCGCGGCATTGATCAGCGTATCGAAATGCTCGGTCAGGAAGGTGCGGTTGTGGAGGCCGGTCAGCCCGTCATGCACGGCAATAAAGGCCATGGAATTGCGCGCATCGACCAGCTCGCGCGTCCTGCGCAGGATGGCATTCGACATCGGCCTGAAAATGAAAAGCGCCACCAGCAGGATGACGCCGATGGTCGAGTAGAACAATGTGCGGTTAAGATCGAGAAGTGTTTCGGATCGCTGGTCTGCAAAGGCGCTGATGCGCTGGCCAAGTGCGGCATAGCCCGACAATGTTGCGTTGGCAACGGAAGCGTTCAGGTTGACGCGCTCCTCTCCGCCCTTGTAGCCACCATTGCCGGCCATGTTGAGCCGCGATTCGAATGACGAGATCAGACGTTCGCCGTTGGCGATAAGCCCGACCGAGAAATAGTCGAGATGGTACGGCTTGGCGAAAAGCACGCTCTCGATCGATTTCGGATCGAACTTTGCCGGCGACGCCGGATCGGCGGCGGTCCGTTCGAGCAGAAGATCGTAGTTCTTCTCGAACTCCACCGTCGCTTGCTTAAGCGCGCTAACCAGGGCCGGCTGCTGGTCGCGTGAGGCGGTGCCGGTCGCGCCGGCAAGGAAGACGATGCGTTGCGACAGGGCTTTTTGTGTGCTGACCACATCGAGCAGTGCCTGGTTGTGCTGCTGGGCCGCCATCATCTGTTGCAGCAGGATGAAGGAGGCCACTACCATGGCGGCGATGATCAGCAGAGCCAGCCAGTAGCCGGACTTGATCAGGAGCATGAGCCTGCCCGAAACGGCGTGCACCGGCTGCTGCGACATTTTTGAGGCGGCCCCTCTCGCTAACGAATTCTTGTGCGAGAACCTTGGCTTCAAAGTGTTAACAGGTTCGGGAAAGCAACAGGCCGGCAGCAGCGGCGACGGTTGAAAGCTCGCAAAATGGTTATTGCGATCTTTCGCGGCACCTCTGCATTTGAACATCGTTGCCGCTGCCGTGCCATTGCCGCGCCACCGAAGCGGTCGCTTTTGCGATGGATTTTTCGTCCGCGCGGCGCGACAGTCCTCATCGATCTCAACAGGGCCTGGTCATGACCACAGCATTCCTCTCCCACATCGACAGCGAGCTTGAAGGGCTGAAATCGGCCGGTCTCTACAAATCCGAGCGGGTGATCACCTCGACGCAGTCGGCCGAGATCGAGGTGAGCGGCGAGAAGGTGCTGAATTTCTGCGCCAACAACTATCTCGGCCTCGCCGACAGTGCCGAATTGCGCGACGCGGCCAAGCAGGCGCTCGACCGCTACGGCTACGGCATGGCGTCGGTGCGTTTTATCTGCGGCACACAGGAAGAACACAAGCAGCTCGAGGCGACGATTTCTGGCTTCCTCGGCATGGAGGACACGATCCTCTACGGCTCCTGCTTCGACGCCAATGGCGGCCTGTTCGAGACGCTGCTCGGCGAGGAGGATGCGGTCATCTCCGATGCGCTGAACCACGCTTCGATCATCGACGGCGTGCGGCTGTCGAAGGCAAAGCGCTTCCGCTACGCCAACAACGACATGGCCGATCTGGAAGCGCGGCTGAAGGAGGCAATGGATTGCCGTTTTCGGCTGATCGCTACCGATGGTGTATTTTCCATGGACGGCATCATTGCCAATCTGAAGGGCGTCTGCGATCTCGCCGAGAAGTACGACGCAATGGTGATGGTCGACGACAGCCATGCGGTCGGCTTCGTCGGCAAGAACGGCCGCGGCTCGGCCGAACATTGCGGCGTCGAGGGCAGGGTGGACATCATCACCGGCACGCTCGGCAAGGCATTGGGCGGCGCGTCGGGCGGCTACACGTCGGGCAGGAAGCCGGTGGTCGACTGGCTACGCCAGCGCTCGCGCCCCTATCTGTTTTCCAACACGCTGATGCCGGCGATCGCCGGCGCCTCGATCCGGGTTTTCGAGCTGATCCGCAATGGCGATGCGTTGCGTCAGCGCCTATATGCCAATGCAGCGCGGTTTCGCTCCGAGATGGGCAGGCTCGGCTTTACGCTGGCCGGCGCCGACCATCCGATCATCCCGGTGATGCTGGGCGACGCGACGCTTGCGCAGGAGATGGCGGCGCGCATGCTGAAGCGCGGCATCTATGTCATCGGCTTCTCCTTCCCGGTGGTGCCGAAGGGCCAGGCGCGCATCCGCGCGCAGATGTCGGCCGCCCATTCCAGCGCCGACATCGATCGTGCGGTTGAGGCGTTCGCCGCAGTCGGTCGCGAACTCGGCGTGATTTCCTGAACGGCCGGAATCGAAAAGCCATCCCCGATCAAGACTTTCAAGGGACTACAGAATGTCGAACATGATGAAGGCCCTCGTCAAAGCCCGCGCCGAGCCGGGCATCTGGATGGAAGAGGTGCCGGTGCCGGAGATCGGCCCCAACGACGTGCTGATCAAGATCAGGAAGACCGCGATCTGCGGCACAGATGTTCACATCTATAATTGGGACCAGTGGGCGCAAAAGACCGTGCCGGTGCCGATGGTGACCGGCCACGAATTCGTCGGCACCGTCGCCGATTTCGGCGCGGCGGTGACCGAGTACAAGGTCGGCCAGCGCGTATCCGGCGAGGGCCATATCGTTTGCGGCCATTGCCGCAACTGCCGGGCGGGCAGGGGGCACCTTTGCCGCAACACGCTTGGCGTCGGTGTCAACCGGCCGGGCGCCTTCGGTGAATATCTGGCGATCCCGCAGCACAATGTCGTGCCGATCCCCGACGACGTGCCGGACGAGATCGCGGCGATCTTCGATCCCTTAGGCAATGCCGTTCACACCGCACTGTCCTTCGACCTCGTCGGCGAAGACGTGCTGGTCACTGGCGCCGGGCCGATCGGCATCATGGGCGCACTGGTGGCGCAATGCGTCGGTGCGCGAAAAGTGGTCATCACCGACATCAACCCGGTGCGCCTGGCACTGGCGAAAAAGCTCGGCGTTCAGCATGTCGTCGACGCATCGAAGGAAAAGCTGCGCGACGTGATGCCGGCGCTCGGCATGACCGAGGGCTTTGACGTCGGCCTTGAAATGTCGGGCGCAGCGCCCGCCTTTCGCGACATGATCGACAGCATGAACAATGGCGGCAAGATCGCCATTCTCGGCATCGCGCCGACCGGCTTCGAGATCGACTGGAACAAGGTCATCTTCAAGATGCTGCATCTGAAGGGTATCTACGGCCGCGAAATGTTCGAGACCTGGTACAAGATGATTGCGCTGGTGCAGGGTCCTCTCGATGTCAGTGGCCTGATCACCCACCGCATCGGCATCGACGACTATATTTCCGGCTTCGAGGCAATGAAGAGCGGCAATTCGGGCAAGGTGGTGATGGATTGGTGAGCGCCAAGCTTGCTGCCTTTATGTGAGTCACGCGAGTCCCAAAATGGCGGAAAACGAGCACGGACGTATCATTGCTTCGGAGGCAAAAACTGCATTGCAGCCGGCCGGATTTCGGCGAAGGGGACGGTCACGTGTCTGGATCGCTGATCGTGGCTTCTGGCTGAGTGTGGTCGAATTTCAGCCCAGCTCTTGGTCCAAAGGCACTTACCTGAACGTGGCGGTTCACTGGCTTTGGAGTTTGCCGCCATACACATTGACATTCGATCGGGTTGAGCGCGTTGGCTCCTTTGTTGAGTTCGAGAGCCCAGAGCAGTTTTTCCCCTTGGTAGGTCAAATGGCCAGGGAGGCAGTCGAAATCGATCAGGCTCACCGATCGATGTTCCCTTCCGTCCATGCGGCGGCGACGATCCTCGTGAATGAATTGCAGCCGGGTGCGTACGGCGAATGGCCCGCTCTCAATGCCGGGGTGGCGGCCGGCTTGGCAGGTGATTTTGAAACAGCGAGGCGGCTGTTTGAAAGCGCTCGAAGACACGCGGCTTCGCAGGCGCAGGTGATCCTGACTTACATTGATGATCCGGTAGCATTTCGAAGCTATGTCAGAGGCATCATTGAAGCCGAGCGCGCCTATTACGGTTTAGGAGCGTCGCCTGCCGCCGTAGCCTCCTGATTTCTGCGACGGTCGAAGCTGAGGGAGGATTTTCAACCCAAGGTGAGTTTTGCCTCCAGCGCCGCTACCCCACCGACAATCGCCGCCCGCTCTTCCGCACCAAGTCTCGCCAGCAATTCCCTTTCAAACGCCTTAGCCAACGGCACCATTTCGCAATAGGCGGCAAGGCCTGCCTTGGTCAACACCAGATGCTCGACCCGCCGATCCTTTTCATCGGGCGTGCGGGTCAGCCAGCGCCGGCGCTCGAGTTCGGAGACGGCGCGCGAGACCTTGGTCTTGTGCATGGCCGATTGCTCGCCAAGTGCCGTGGCCGTCATCGTGCCGTGCTGGCCGAGCCCGGCCAACGTGCGCCATTCGGGCCGGGTCAGGCCGTGACGGTCCTTGTAGACCCTCGAGAATTCGCGGCTGACGGCATCGGAGAGACGGTAGAGCCGGTAGGGCAGGAACGATTCCAGCTCCAGGATTTCCGGTTCCCTGGTTGGCCCAGACGGAGCAGGCTGGCGGGTCATGCCGAAATCACCGTTTGATGGTTACATTTTCGATGGTTACAAATGAAACCAGTTTGGTCAATCCGAGGCACCTTTCGAAGTGCAAAGGGATGCTCCGGAACTTAATTCGGGAGGATGCGATGGCTTTTTCCTACATGCCGGGTTTCGGCAATGACTTCGAGACCGAGACTTTGCCGGGCTCGCTGCCGCAAGGGCGAAACTCGCCGCAGCGGCCAGCCTACGGCCTCTATGCCGAGCAGCTTTCGGGCTCTCCTTTCACAGCGCCGCGAGGCACCAATGAACGCTCCTGGCTCTATCGCATCAGGCCGAGCGTCAGGCACACCGGCCGCTTCAAGCCGGTGAATTGTCCGCTGTGGAAGAGCGCGCCTAATCTCGGCGATCACGAACTGGCGCTCGGCCAGTATCGCTGGAGCCCGGTGCCGATGCCGAAGGAGCCAACCGACTTCATCGCCGGCATGCGCTCCATCACCACCGCCGGCGACGTGCTTGGCCAGACCGGCATGGCGGCACATGTCTATGTCGCCAACCGCTCGATGGTCGACGATCATTTCTTCAACGCCGACGGCGAGTTGCTGGTCGTGCCGCAGGTTGGAGCCTTGCGCTTCGTCACCGAGATGGGCGTCATCGAATTGCGGCCGGGCGAGATCGCCGTGCTGCCGCGCGGCTTGGTGTTCAAGGTCGAACTGGTGGACGCCGAAGTGCGCGGCTATGTCTGCGAGAATTACGGCGCCAAGCTGACGCTGCCGGATCGCGGCCCGATCGGCGCCAATTGCCTGGCCAATCCGCGCGATTTCAAGACGCCCTGTGCGTGGTTCGAGGACAAGGAGACGCCCTGCCGGCTGATCGCGAAATGGTGTGGCCAGTTCCATGTCACCGAGATTGATCATTCACCGCTGGATGTGGTGGCGTGGCACGGCAATTATTCGCCCTACAAATATGATCTTGCGACCTTTTCGCCGGTCGGAGCGATCCTGTTCGATCATCCCGACCCATCGATCTTCACCGTGCTGACCGCGCCAAGTGGCGAGGAAGGCACGGCCAATATCGACTTCGTCATCTTCCCGCCGCGCTGGCTGGTTGCCGAAGATACGTTCCGCCCGCCCTGGTATCACCGCAACATCATGAGCGAGTTCATGGGCCTGATCCATGGCCAGTACGACGCCAAGGAGGAGGGCTTTGTGCCCGGCGGCATCAGCCTGCACAACATGATGCTGGCCCACGGGCCCGATGCGCCTGGCTTCGAAAAGGCCTCGCGCGCGGAGCTGAAACCGGTCAAGCTCGACAACACCATGGCCTTCATGTTCGAGACACGCTTTCCGCAGATGGTGACACGCTATGGCGCCGAGCTCGAAACCCGGCAGGACGATTACATCGACTGCTGGGCCGATCTGAAGAAACGCTTCAACGGCACGCCCGAGGGCGACTGGTCTTGAGCGCCGTCGCATGACGGATCGTCTGGTGCTTCTCGGCTCGAAGGGAGGTCCGGCGCTGCGGCCGGGAGGGCCGTGGCCGAATTCGTCGCTGCTGGAATTCGGCGGCCGCAACATCGTCGTCGATTGCGGACTTGGCGTGACGCGCGGGCTGACGGACGCCGGCATCAGCCTGAAAGCGCTCGACCTGATCTTCATCACGCATTTGCATTCCGATCATGTGCTGGAACTCGGACCGTTGATCCACACCGCATGGACGACCGGTCTGGGGACAAAGGTCACCGTGTTCGGCCCGCCCGGCATCGGCTACTATTGGCAGCGCTTTTGTCAGGCGATGGAATTCGACATCGAGATCCGCATCGCCGACGAAGGCCGGCCGGATATCCGCGACCTGGTCTCGATCGTCGAGTTTGGCGGAGGCCGAGTGACCGAAGAGCGCGGCCTCAAGGTTTCGGCCTTGCGCGTCGACCACCCGCCGGTGACAGATTGCTTTGCGCTGCGCTTCGATCATGCGGGGCAAAGCATCGTCTTCTCGTCTGATACGGCGTTCTTTCCGCCATTGGCGGATTTCGCCGAAGGCGCCGACATACTGGTCCACGAGGCCATGTTGGAAGAGGGCATCGAGCGGCTGGTTGCGAAGACCGGCAATGGTGCAAGGCTGAGAGAACACCTGCTTGCCAGCCATAGTTTTGCTGGGGAGGCGGGGCGCATCGCCAGTGATGCAGGCGTCAAAAGACTGGTCCTCAACCACCTCATTCCGGCCGACGATCCCGAGATCGGCGAGGCCGACTGGATTGCCGCCGTCAGGAAAACATGGGTCGGCGACTTGACGATCGCCCGCGACGGCCTTGTTGTGGGATTAAGCAGCGCCAAAGCTGCACCAGGAGAGGAAACCGCATGAAGCTTGCCACATTGAAGGACGGGACGCGCGACGGAAAGCTCGTCGTTGTCTCGCGCGACCTGACGCGGTTTACCGATGCTTCGTTCCTAGTGCGGACGCTGCAGGCCGCGCTCGACGACTGGCGTCGAATCGCGCTGCATCTCGCTGCCATGGCCGAATCGCTGGAGAACAATGCGGTGCCGTCGGCCCGTTTTCACGAGCATGACGCCCATTCACCGCTGCCGCGCGCCTACCAATGGGCCGATGGCTCGGCCTATGTGAACCATGTCGAGCTGGTGCGGAAAGCGCGCGGCGCCGAGATGCCGGCAAGGTTCTGGACCGATCCGCTGATCTACCAAGGCGGCTCGGACGCCTTCCTCGCGCCGCGCGACCCGATCCCGATGGCCGATGAGGCATCTGGCATTGACATGGAAGGAGAGGTCGCGGTCATAGTCGACGATGTGCCGATGGGCGCAAGCCTCGATGAGGCGCGTGCGGCGATCCGGCTGGTCATGCTGGTCAACGACGTGACGCTGCGCGGCTTGACCGGACCTGAGCTTGCCAAGGGGTTCGGCTTCTTCCAGTCGAAACCGTCATCGGCCTTTTCGCCGGTAGCAGTGACGCCGGACGAACTAGGCGACGCGTGGGACGGTGGCAAGGTCAGCCTGCCGCTCCTGGTCGACCTCAACGGCAAGCCGTTTGGCCGCGCGAACGCCGGCATCGACATGACCTTCGATTTTCCGGCGCTGATTGCCCACGCCGCCAAGACGCGGCCGCTGGCCGCCGGCACCATCGTCGGTTCGGGCACCATCTCCAACAAGCTCGACGGCGGGCCGGGCAAGCCTGTCTCGGCGGGCGGCGCCGGCTATTCCTGCATCGCCGAGTTGCGTATGATCGAAACCATCGAAGCCGGCGAACCGAAAACTCCGTTCCTGCGCTTTGGTGATACCGTGCGTATCGAGATGAAGGACAGGGGCGGGCATTCGATCTTCGGCGCCATCGAGCAGAAGGTCGAGAAATACGCGGGCTAAATGGAGGCGATGAGGAAATGACAGGCCAGACATTCTATCTGCTGTGCGGTGTCTGGGCTCTTGCCATGCTGGCGGTCTTCATTCAGGCAATCAGGCTGAGCTACCGCATCGAGGCCCGCTCGCCCGACGTGACCAACCGCAGCGGCCTGCCACGCAAGGCAATGATGTTCCATGCCGTCACCAACACGAATGTCGCACGGGACCAGGAAACGCAAGGCATGCGGCGGCGCATGATCCGGCTTCTGCTGATCGTCATCGCCGGATTCGTGCTCATGTGGGCGGGCGGGCTTGTATTTGATCCGGTCAGCGGCGTGAAGTCATGGACCTGCTGAACCATTTCCGCCGCATGGCAGCCAACAATCTCTGGTCGAACGACCGGCTCTACCGCGCCGTGCTGCAGCTTGAGCCCGGTGAATTCGAGGCTGAAAGAACCGGCTTCTTTCCGTCGATCAAGGCAACGCTCAATCACATCCTGGCGGTCGATCATCTCTATCTCGATTTTCTCGAAGAGGGTGGCGTCGGCGCCGCCGCCTATGATGAGTTCATGCTCTTCGACGAAGCGGACGCGCTCTTTGGCAAGCGGGTGGCGACCGACCGGCGTCTGATCGCCTTTTGCGCCGGGCTGTCGGCAGACGATCTCGATCGCCGCGTCGCCACCGACCGGCGCGAGGATGGAAAAATACCGGAGCGCATTGGCGACCTGCTCGCCCATCTCTTCATCCACGACATCCATCATCGCGGGCAGGTGCACGCCATGCTGTCCGGCACGTCGGTGAAGCCGCCGCAACTCGACGAATTCTTCCTCGATTATGATCTGAAACTCAGGAAAGCGGAGGTGGAAAGGCTATGTTTGGGCAGTCAGGCTAACGCGACATCGTAGCAACGGACAGCTACCCAAAACCGTCACTTGGCACATCCGTCCCATTCGCGACTCAGTTCGTCAAAATCGTCTGCGATCCGGATTTTGCCCTTCAAAGCACCGATGCGAGGCAAGCGGTCGGGCTTCGCGGGCGCTACGAGGCGAGCCGCGACTTTGCCGTGACGGGTAATCACGATCTCTTCGCCGGCTTCCGCGCGGCTGACGAGTTCCGACAGTCTTGCCTTGGCCTCTGCGATCGGAATGCTCATGGCCAGAGTCTCAGCTATTACTGACCGAATCGCAAGAAGTCCGGTGCGGCCTACTCCGCCGCCTGCACCTTCAGCACGCCGCGCTTGATCTGGTCCTGCTCGATCGATTCGAACAAGGCGCGGAAATTGCCCTCGCCAAAACCTTCGTCGCCCTTCCTCTGGATGAATTCGAAGAAGATCGGCCCGATCACGGTTTTCGAAAAAATCTGCAGCAGGATCTTGGTCGTGCCGCCGTCGACCACGCCCTCGCCGTCGATCAGGATGCCGTGCTTTTTCATGCGCTCGATCGGCTCTTCGTGCCCATTCACGCGGGCGAAGGACATGTCGTAATAGGTCTCGGGCGGGCCCGGCATGAACTTCAGCCCGTTGGCGGCCAGCCTGTCGGTGGCGCCGTAGATGTCGTCGGTGCCGACGGCGATGTGCTGGATGCCCTCGCCATTGTACTTCTTCAGATATTCGGCGATCTGGCTGGTCTCGTCCTTGGACTCGTTGAGCGGGATGCGGATCTTGCCGCAAGGCGAGGTGATGGCGCGGCTGACCAGCCCGGTAATCTTGCCGTCGATGTCGAAGAAATGGATCTGCTTGAAGCCGAACAGGTCGCGGTAGAAATCCCACCATTTGTCCATCTGGCCGCGATAGACATTGTGGGTCAGGTGGTCGAGATAATAGAACCCGACGCCTTCCGGCCTGGGGTCGCGCTTGCTGAGCCAGTCAAACTCGGCGTCATAAGCCGAGCCCTTCTCGCCGTAAGTTTCGATGAAATAGAGCAGCGAACCGCCGATACCGACGATCGCCGGCACATCGAGTGTCTTGTCGGCGCCTTCATAAGGGGTCGCGCCCTTGGCAACGGCATGGTCGAACGCGTGCCTGGCATCGACCACCCGCCATGCCATCGAGGCCGCGCAAGGGCCGTGCTTGTCGACGAATTTCATTGCATGCGAACCGGGTTCGGCATTGACGACATAGTTGATGTCGCCCTGCCGCCAGACGGTGATGTTCTTGCTGCGGTGCTTGGCCACCCGCACATAGCCCATGCGGGTGAAAAGCTCGGCGAGCTTTTCCGGCTCGGCATGCGCGAACTCGACGAACTCGAAGCCGTCGGTACCGGCGGGATTGGCTTTGCTGATCTTGGCGGGCGGTGCGTCGTGCGGGAAGGGACCCATGGCATTGCTCCGAAATCTGGCATTGGCCGCGTCGGCCATATCTGAGCCCAATTATAGCGCGGAGCGAGCGCACATTGCTTGCATTCAAACACTTGAAATGATCTGATCATGCGCAAGTTGTGCATAGTGGAGCGGAAATTTATGGATGACGCGCGCATTGATCAGTTTGACCGCAAGATAATGGCTCTGCTGCAAGGTGATGCGCGGCTGACCAACAACGATCTGTCGGAACGGGTGAACCTGTCCGCGTCGCAGTGCTCGCGTCGTCGCCAGCGGCTGGAGGAGGACGGCTATATCAAGGGTTACCGGGCGGTGCTCGACCGCGACAAGCTCGGTTTTTCCCTCGTCAACGTCATCTCGGTGACGCTCGCCACCCACAACCGCGACAATGCGCGGCGTTTCGGCGAGTTGGTAGCGCGACTGCCGCAGGTGCAGGAAGCGCACGCGCTGACCGGCGAGATGGACTACATATTGAAAGTGGTGACGCCCGATCTCAAATCATTGTCGGAGTTCGTCAACGGCGTGCTCCTGCCGCACGAATCGGTGCAGCACGTAAAGACCGCGATCGTGCTGGAGACGCTGAAGGAAACCGGCGCGCTGCCGATTTGAGTTCAAGCCATGACCACCTTTCAGATCGCTGGTTTCATCATTTTTATAGGCGGGATGGTTCCTTACGCCATTGGTAGCTTAATCCACATCGCGCATAATCCGGAGGCCTTGGACCTGAGCTTTCGGGTTAATCCTTGGCCTTCGTGGCCCTATGGCTGGGTCGAACTCACTCATCCGAAGTCGCGCTGGTGGTGTGGCATCGGCTTTCCAACGTGTCTCGCGGGCTTCATCCTGCTGTTGGTCAGCACGATCCCGCTCGGTGATCTCGCCCTATACACCGCTTTGTTTGGAGCCTTCTTCGGCCTGCATGAACTCATAGCAAGGCGACGTCGCTAGCCAGCCGGCTGACGGATTCCAAGACCGGACTTACGTCACCCCTTTTGCTGCTGGATCAGTCCATACAGATTTGTGCAGCGGGCGCCGGAACGGCAATAGGCGAAGACCGGGCCTTCGAGTTCGTCGAGCGCTTCGGCCTGGTCCTCGACATTCTCTGCGGTGATCTGGCCGCTGATGACCGGGATGTAGCGGAAAGCAAGCCCAGCGCCCTCGACCGCCGCCTTGACGGTGTCGGCCGATGGCTGGCCCGGCTGCTCGTCGTCCGGCCGGTTGCAGATCACGCTCTTGAAGCCTGCCGCCTTGATGGTGGCGACATCCTCGGGCTGGATCTGGCCGGAGACCGAATAGTCCTCGCTGATCTGACGATATTCCATAGCTGTGTCCTCGCAATCTGGCTAGCGGCAGTCTTGCCACTCCCGGACCCGGTCGGCAACCGCCATTAGATAGAAATCCGGCCGGGCTATTTCAGCCCGACCGGATGGAGTGACTGGACCGCTCAGCTTCCGAGGATCGCGCCTTTGATCTGGGCGATGTTGTTGTGCATCAGGTCGATATAGGTCGAGGCCGGGCCGTCGGGCCGCGACAGCGCATCGGAATAGAGCGTGCCGCCTACCTTGATGCCGGTCTCGCTGGCGATCTGCTCGATCAGCCGTGGATTGGTGATGTTCTCGACGAAGATCGCAGCCGCCTTGTCCTGCTTTACTTGTCTGACCAGCTTGGCGACGTCGGCGGCCGAGGGCTCCGACTCAGTCGACACTCCTTCCGGGGCCAGGAAGGTCAAGCCGTAGGCCTGCTCGAAATAGCCGAAGGCATCATGCGAGGTGATGACGACGCGCTTCTCTTGCGGAATCGACTGGATTGCGGCCTGCACTTCGCCCTCGAGCGCATCGAGCTTTTGCGTATAGGCGGCTGCATTGGCCTTGTAGCTGTCGCAACCCGCAGCGTCGGCCGTGCAAAAGGCATCGGCGATGTTCTTCACATAGATTTTCGCATTGGCGATCGACTGGAAGGCGTGCGGATCGGTGACCGTCTTGCCGCCACCGGCATCCGCGCCTTCGGCGGCGTCGGCCTCGGCGAATTCGGGTTTGAAATTGATCGGCGTGACCCCCTTGGTCAGCACGGCGACAGTCGCCTTGGTGGCGCTGGCGTCGACCAGGCGCTGCAGAAAACCTTCGAAATGCAGGCCGTTGACCAGCACGATGTCGGCCTTGGCCATCGCCACCGCATCGGCTGGGCTCGGCTCGTAGACATGGGCGTCGCCGTCCGGCCCGACGATGGTGGTCAAATCGATCCGGTCGCCGCCGACGTTTTTGGCGAAATCGGCGATGATCGTGAAGCTGGCGACCACTTTCAACGGCTCTGCGAAGGCCGACGATGCGCTAAAGGCGGTTAATGTTATAACGCTCACGGCCAAAGCGGCGCGGATCGATTTCAGCATGGACAGGTCTCCTTTGTTGGGATCAGGCGGTTCTGTGGCGGTGATGGACGATGCGGGCGCGCAGGATGCCGCGCGTGCCGAACAGGATCGAGGCGAAATAGACGACGCCGGCGGACAGGATAATGGCCGGGCCGGAGGGCAGCGATGCATGGTAGGACAACAACAGCCCGGCTACGCATGAGGCAAAGCCGATCAGCACCGCCAGCACGCACATCGGTTCGACGCGCATGGTCCAGAAACGGGCCGCCGCCGCAGGCAGCATCATCAGCCCGACCGACAGCAATGTGCCGAGCGCCTGGAAGCCGCCGACGAGGTTGAGCACGACGAGGCCGAGAAAAATGAAATGCACCGGGCTGCCCAGCCGGCTGACCGAGCGCAGGAACAGCGGGTCGAGGCATTCGGCGACCAGCGCCCGCCAGAAGATGGCGAGGCTGACCAGCGTCACCACGACGATGCCGCCGATCAGCGTCAGCGCCTCGTTGTTGAGCGCCAGCACGGTGCCGAACAGCACGTGCATGAGATCGACGCTGGAGCCGCGGATCGACACCATCAGCACGCCGATGGCCAGCGAAATCAGATAGAAGGCCGCCATCGAGGCGTCCTCGCGCTGGATCGTGAAGCGCGAGACGGCGCCGGCGCCGAGCGCCACGATGATGCCGGCGATCAGTCCGCCGACGGTCATCGGCAGGATCTCCAGGCCATAGAACAGGAAGCCGGCGGCGGCGCCCGGCAGGATGGCATGGGCCATGGCGTCGCCGGAAAGGCTCATGCGCCGCAGCATCAGGAACACGCCGACCGGGCAGGCGCCGAGCGACAGCATCAGTGAGCCGGCGAGCGCCCGCTGCATGAAGGCGTAGTCGGCGAAAGGGGCGACGAACAGACCGTAAAGCACGTCCATCATGCCGCCCTCGGCCCGGAGCCGTGATGATGGTCGTGGTCATGGGGATGTTCGTGGCCACTGTGCTCGTGCCCACTGTGCCCAAGATCGTGTTCGCCAGGCTCACACCACGGCGCGTTGTCTTCCCAGGCTTCGTGGAAGCGGCGCGCGCGCAACAAATTCTCTGGCCGCAACGTCTCCTTGGTCTCGCCCCAGGCGATCGGCTGGCGTGCCAGAAGCAGTGTTTCGGGGAAATTCTGCCGCACCAGGTCGAGATCGTGGACGACGACCATGATGGTGCGTTCCTCGCCATGCCAGCGCTTGATCAGCGCGATCAGGTCGCCGACCGTCTTCGAGTCGACGGCGTTGAACGGCTCATCGAGCAGGATGAGCTCGGCATCCTGCAACAGCACGCGGGCAAACAGCGTGCGCTGCAGCTGGCCGCCCGACAAGGTGTCGATCGGGCGCTTCTCGAAGCCGCCGAGGCCGACGGCCATCAGCGCCTTGCTGACCGAATCGCGATCTTCCCTGGTGTAGCGGCCGAGCAGCCCGCGCCGTGGCCACAGCCCAAGCGAAACCAGATCGACGACCCGGGCCGGAAAGGAACGGTCGAGCTCGGATTGCTGCGGCAGATAGGCGGCGCGCACGCCGGGCGCCCGGATCACCGCGCCGGCCATCGGCTTCAGAACGCCAACGATGCCCTTCATCAGGGTCGACTTGCCGGAGCCGTTGGCGCCGACTATCGCCGTCAGCGATCCCTTGCGGATCGTGCCGTCGAGGTGATGGATGGCCGGGTGGCTGTTATAGCCGAGCGTCAGGTCGCGGAAGGTCAGGCAGGTTTGGCTCATGTGACGACCCGTTGGAACGATGATCGGTGCGGCGGGGCAGCGGCCGATTCGATATGTGATGTTATTACATTAGTCAACAAGCCAATCGGGCGGAATTGCGACCGGGCCGTCGTCTTGTGTGCTTTGGCTTGGCTCAAGAAGTTCCGCTCGAGCGGCCTTGCCCCCGGCGAACCCGGACCCTAAACAGGCGCAGCCGACAAGAGAAGGCCGGACAAGAGAAGGAATATCCAATGAGCATTCGTCGCATCGATGTAGGCCCGCGCATGAGCCAGATCGTCATCCACGGCAACACCGTCTATCTGGCCGGTCAGGTCGGCGAGCCGGGCGGAAACGTCGGCGCCCAGACCAGGGACATCCTGGCGGCGATCGACGAATTGCTGGCCAAGGCCGGCACCGACAAGACCAAGATCCTGCAGGCGATCATCTGGCTGGCCGACATGAGCACCTTTGCCGAGATGAATGCGGAATGGGACAAATGGGTGCCGCAGGGCCACACGCCGGCTCGCGCCACCGGCGAGGCCAAGCTTGCCGGACCGGAATATCTGGTCGAGATCATCGTCACCGCGGCAATTTGAGAGGCGGCTCCTAACCCTCCCCCTCGAGGGGAGGGTCGGCGAGTAGTCGGAGCGAAGCGGAGACTGCGAGACGGGGTGGGGTCGGCGAGGTTGCACCGACCCCACCCCGCGTCACAAAATGCCGCCATGCGGCAATTTGCTCCGCGACCCTCCCCTCGAGGGGGAGGGTTACCCCCTTGACGGCGTGAACCGTGCCACCAGTGTGTGGCTTTCGGCCGCGTAGGTGAAACGGACATGGGTGACGGGGTGCTCGGCGCTCCATGTCCGCCGCTCGATCACCAGGCACGGCGCGCCCGTCCCGATGTCGAGTGCCGCGGCAATGTGCTTTTCGGCGGCAACCGCGCGGATGCGATGCTCGGCGGCACTCCACGGCACGCGGCCGATCAGCCACGGACCGGGCGCGGTGTCGACAAATTCTTCATTGGAAGCTTCGCTCACGGCAGCCAGGTTGATCAGCCGCTGCTCGTGGGCGAACGGCCGCTTGCCGGCGAAATGCCGGCATTCCAGCGCCAGCACCGGCCCGGCGACGTCGAGTTCCAGCAGCGCGCGATCGTCGGCGCTGCTGCGCCTTCTGTTTCGCGCCATGCGCTCATAACGGTATGGCAGGCCAAGCGCCTCGACCTCGATCCGGATGTCGTGGATCTCGAGAACGGCCGCCTGCGATTGCGGCCGGCGGACAAAACTGCCGGAGCGGCGGCGGCGCTCGATCAGCCCGGCCTTGGCCAGCTGCGACAGCGCCTTGTTCACCGTCATGCGCGAACAGCTGTACTCGGCCGTCAGTTGATGCTCGAACGGGATGCGGTGGCCGGGCGCCCAGGCGCCGGACAGGATCCGCTCGCTGATGTCCGACAGAATGCGCTGGTGTAGCGAGAGCGCCTCGCCGCTATCCACTGTCTCGATCATGCCCATGCGCCACTTGCCCGTTGAATGAGGTCCGGCTCATCCGGCCGAAAGTTCAGTCATGACCTTGCGGAAGCGCCCGGCAATGGCATCGCGCTTTGCATGGATGCCGTCGCTGACCAGTTTCCTGCCATGCACCCAGACGCAATCGACTTTGGTGCCGTTGGCAAAAATCCAGGCGTCAAGGATTGCATCACCTGCCTTACCAGCCAGCGATGGATGGTTGTGGTCGAGCGAGACGAAATCGGCTGAGCCACCAGCGGCGATCCGCGAAGCGCCGGCGCCCAGCGCAGCACTGCCACCGTCGAGCGCCGCATCGAACAAAGCGCGGCCGGTCGAGCCGCCGGCAACCGCCATGACATTGCGGGCGCGGTGGGCGAGGCGCTGCGAATATTCGAGCTGGCGCAACTCGTCGGGCAGGCCGATCAGCACGTTGGAATCCGAGCCGATGCCGAAGCGGCCGCCATGCTGCGTAAACAGCGGCGCGGCAAAGGTGCCGTCGCCGAGATTGGCTTCGGTGATCGGGCAGAGGCCGGCAACGGCGCCGCTTTTCGCCATTTGGACCGTCTCGGCTTCGGTCATGTGGGTGGCGTGGATCAGGCACCAGCGCCGGTCGACCTCGGCATTGGCAAGCAGCCATTCGACCGGCCGCGCGCCGGACCAGGCAAGGCAGTCCTCGACCTCCTTCATCTGCTCGGCGACATGGATGTGGATCGGCCCATCCGGCGCAGTCATTGTGACCGCGGCGAGTTCCTCCGGTGTCACGGCCCGCAAGCTGTGCGGGGCGACGCCGACGACGGCCTGCGTCAAGCTGCGAACGGATTCGCGGCTTTTCTCAACAAGCCGCGAGAACTGGTTCACATCGTTGATGAACCGCCGCTGCCCTTCATTCGGGACAGCGCCGCCGAAAGAGGAATGCGCATAGAACACCGGCAGCAGCGTCAGCCCGATGCCGGTATCGGAAGCTGCAGCAACGATGCGCTCCGCCATCTCGGCGATGTCGGCATAGGGCTGGCCGTCACGGTCATGGTGCAGATAGTGAAACTCGCCGACCCGCGAGAACCCTGCCTCCAGCATCTCGACATAGAGTTGGGCTGCAACCGCCTCGACCTGGTCCGGGGTCATCGACAGTGCAAAGCGGTACATCACCTCGCGCCAGCTCCAGAAACTGTCGGCGGAAGGGCCGCGCAATTCGGCAAGGCCTGCCATGCCGCGCTGGAAGGCATGGCTGTGCAGGTTCGGCATGCCGGGCAGCAGGATGGCATGGCGTTCGTCGCCAGGCAGAGGCAAGGTGTTGGCCTCGACCGTTGCGATACGACCGTTGGTGACAACGATGCGCACATGGCTGTGCCAGCCGTCAGGCAAAAGCGACTGTTCCGCAAAGATCGCCGTCACGTTTTTCTCCAAATCCCGGTCTGCCATGCGATGATAGCGCTTGCAGTGCCTTTTGATATGTATATACATAATCACCGCCGATTGAAACGGAAAAGATGATGGCTGGAGAGAGCAAAGGCCGGGCAGGGGAGGTTCGCCTCTGGCGCAATGCGCGCCTCGCGACCATGGTCGAAAACAGCGCCGGACTTGGCATTGTCGAGCACGGTGCAATCGCCGCGCGCGATGGCCGGATCGTCTATGCCGGGTCGGAAGCCGACATGCCGGCAGCGCTCCGCGAGAACGCCGAGCTGATCGACTGCGAAGGCCGCTGGATCACGCCTGGCCTGATCGACTGCCACACCCATCTCATCCACGCCGGCAACCGCGCCAACGAATTCGAGATGCGGCTGGCCGGCGCCACCTATGAGGAGGTCGCCAAGGCCGGCGGCGGCATCGTTTCCTCGGTCACGGCGCTGCGTGCGGCGAGCGAGGCCGAACTGGTCGCGCAGTCGCTGCCGCGCCTCGATGCGCTGATCGCCGAAGGCGTCACCACCATAGAAATAAAGTCGGGCTACGGCCTCGATCTCGAAAACGAGAGGAAATCGCTGCGCGCCGCGCGACGGCTGGGCAGTGAGCGGCCGGTGACGGTCACGACGAGTTTCCTCGGCGCTCATGCGCTGCCGCCCGAAGCAAAGGGTGACAAGGACGCCTTTATCGACCTTGTTGCAAAGGAGATTTTGCCGGCCGTCGCTGCCGAGGGTCTGGCCGATGCCGTCGACGGCTTTTGCGAAGGCATCGCTTTTTGGCCGGAGCAGATCGCACGCGTGTTCGATGCGGCAAAGGCGGCGGGCCTGCCGGTAAAGCTTCATGCAGACCAGCTGTCCAATCTCCAAGGCGCGGAACTTGCGGCGCGCTATGGCGCCCTGTCGGCCGACCATCTCGAATATACCGATGAAGCCGGTGCTGCAGCGATGGCAAGGGCTGGAACCGTGGCGACGATCCTGCCCGGCGCCTATTATTTCATCCGCGAGACCAAGAAGCCGCCGATCGCCCTGTTTCGCCAGCATGGCGTCAGGATGGCGGTCGCCACCGACAACAATCCGGGCACTTCGCCGCTGACCTCGCTGCTGCTGACCATGAATATGGCGGCAACTTTGTTCGGCCTGACGGTCGATGAATGCCTTGCCGGCGTCACTCGCGAAGCCGCCCGCGCGCTCGGCTTGCTTGGGCAGGCCGGCACGCTGGAGGCCGGAAAATCCGCCGATCTGGCGATCTGGGACATCGAGCGCCCGGCCGAGCTCGTCTACCGCATGGGCTTCAATCCGCTGCATGCCCGCATCTGGAGGGGACAATGACCGAACTTAAGCTAACGCCAGGCGATGCGACGCTGGCCGACTGGCGCGCCATCTATCGCGGCGCCGTGCCGAAGCTCGACGATGCCTGCCGCCCAAAGATCAAGGCCAGTGCCGAGGCCGTCGCCAGGATCGTTGCCAAGGGTGAGCCGGTCTATGGCATCAATACCGGTTTCGGCAAGCTGGCCAGTGTCCGCATTCCGGCCGCCGACCTGGAGACGTTGCAGCGAAATATCGTGCTGTCTCATGCCGCCGGCGTGGGCCAGCCGATGCCGGTGGCAATTTGCCGGCTGATGATGGCGCTGAAGCTGGCCAGCCTGGCGCAGGGCGCCTCCGGCGTGCGGCCGCGGACCATCGAACTGCTCGAGGCAATGCTGGCCAACGACGTCATTCCCGTGGTGCCGGCGCAAGGCTCGGTCGGTGCATCCGGCGACCTCGCGCCCCTGTCGCACATGACCGCGGTGATGATCGGCGTCGGCGAATGCTTTACCCCGCATGGCCGCTTCCCGGCCAAGGTCGCCTTTGTCTCGCACGGCCTGGAGCCGGTGACATTGGGCGCCAAGGAAGGCCTGGCGCTGCTCAACGGCACGCAGTTTTCGACCGCCTATGCGCTGGCTGCATTGTTCGAAGCGGAAGTGCTCTATCAGTCGGCGCTGGTCGCCGGGGCGCTGTCGACCGATGCCGCCAAGGGCTCCGACGCGCCTTTCGATCCACGCATCCATCTGCTCAGGAAACATCCCGGCCAGATCGAGACGGCCGAGGCGTTGCGCAATTTGATGGCCGGCAGCGCCATCCGTGAATCGCACCGCGTCGGCGACGAGCGCGTGCAGGATCCATACTGCCTGCGCTGCCAGCCGCAGGTGATGGGCGCCGCGCTCAGCGTGCTGCGTCAGGCCGCCGACACGCTCGGCACCGAGGCCAACGGCGTCACCGACAATCCGCTGATCTTTGCCGAGGACGACACTGCGCTTTCGGGCGGCAATTTCCACGCCGAGCCGGTGGCCTTCGCTGCCGACATGATCGCGCTCGCCGTCTGCGAGATCGGCTCGCTGTCGGAGCGGCGCATTGCCATGCTGGTCGACCCGGCGCTGTCGGGCATGCCGGCCTTTCTGACACCGAAGCCGGGGCTGAATTCAGGCTTCATGATCCCGCAAGTCACGGCGGCAGCGCTCGTCTCGGAAAACAAGCAGAAGGCCTATCCGGCCAGCGTCGATTCGATCCCGACCTCGGCCAACCAGGAAGACCATGTCTCGATGGCGGCGCATGGCGCGCGCCGGCTCATCGGCATGGTCGAGAATGCGACGGCCGTCATCGGCATCGAATTGCTGGCCGCGGCGCAAGGCTGCGATTTCCAAGCACCGCTGGCATCAAGTGCGGCATTGGAGGCGGTGCGCCGGCTGGTCAGGACAGAGGTGCCGCATCTCGACAATGACCGCCATTTCCACCCAGACATGGAGAAGGCCATCGCCATGGTGCGCAGCGGCGCGGCAGTGGAAGCGGCAAGCGCGGTGAAGCTGCCGGGGATTACGTCATGAGACTGTTATCGCTGCGTTACGCCACGATGGGGCGCTGTCCCGCCGATCTCAGCTCGGCAACACCGGAACTTTCAAAGCCGGAAACAAAAAACCCGCCTCGGGGGCGGGTCGTTGGTGTGAATCAGCACCATACTGAAATTAGTAGCATAGCTGCCGGCACAAAGCAAGAACAAAATTCGTCGCAACCGGCAAAAAGATGCGAATTCCCTTTATCGGCTCGCCTTATCCGTATTCCCGGGGTCGGTGCGCAAGGTCGCGTTCCTTCGCGCCCCCCTCTGTCCTGCCGGGCATCTCCCCCACGAGGGGGGAGATTGGCCGTCGTCTCGGCTTTCGCCAATCTCCATCGTTGCAGGACCGAGCGAGGCGCCGCAGCTGGCAATCTCCCCCCTCGTGGGGGAGATGCCCGGCAGGGCAGAGGGGAGCGCCGTAGAGCTCCAACGCAGGAGAATCTTCTATGACCGTGCCTTCCTGGCTCACGGTAACGCGTGGCACGGCGCCGCTGCTGGTCTCGATCCCGCATACCGGCATCGATCTGGCCGGCCTCGACAACCGGCTGGTCTCGACCTGGATCGGCCGCCGCGATGCCGACTGGTGGATCGACAAGCTCTATGATTTCGCCGAGAGCCTCGGCGCGACCGTCGTGCATACGGCGATCTCGCGCACCGTCATCGACGTCAACCGCGATCCGTCCGGCGCCTCGCTCTATCCCGGCCAGACAACGACCGGCCTATGCCCGACCGAGACTTTCGACGGCGATCCGCTCTACCGCGAGGGTGAAGAGCCGGGACCGTCGGAGATCGACGAACGCCGCGCAAAATTCTTCGTACCCTATCATGCCGCCCTGCAGGCCGAGATCGACAGGCTGCGCGCCCTGCATGGAAAGATCGTCGTCTACGACTGCCATTCGATCCGCTCGGTGCTGCCGCGCCTGTTCGAAGGCACATTGCCGGTCTTCAATCTCGGCACCAATGACGGCAAGAGCGCCGATCCGACGCTGCAGGAGAAAGTTACGCAGATTCTGGCGTCAACCGACGAGAGCTTCGTGGTCAACGGCCGCTTCAAGGGCGGCTGGATCACGCGCCATTTCGGCCGGCCGCAAAACGGCGTCCACGCGCTGCAGATGGAACTCTCCAACCGTGGCTATCTGCGCGAGCCCGAAGGCAAGGGCGTACCCGACAATTGGCCGGTGCCTTACGACGCCGAATTCGCGACCCCGATCCGCGTCACGCTGAAGAAGATCCTGGAAACCGCGATCGACTGGACCGAGCGCTGATGCGCGCTGCCGCGCACCTCATTCGAAAGGGACAATGACGCCATGACCGATCCTCGCCACAACATTCGTGAAGTGCGCAGCCCGCGCGGCAGCGAGCTCAATGCCCGCACCTGGCTGACGGAAGCGCCGTTGCGCATGCTGATGAACAATCTTGACCCCGACGTCGCCGAAAACCCCAATGAACTAGTCGTTTATGGCGGCATCGGCCGGGCGGCGCGCACCTGGAACGATTTCGATCGCATCGTTGCCTCCCTGAAGACGCTTGGAGACGACGAGACGCTTTTGGTGCAATCCGGCAAGCCGGTCGGCGTGTTCCGCACTCATCCTGATGCGCCGCGCGTGCTGATCGCCAATTCGAACCTCGTGCCACACTGGGCGACATGGGAGAAATTCAACGAGCTCGATAAGAAGGGCCTGATGATGTACGGTCAGATGACGGCCGGCTCGTGGATATACATCGGCACGCAAGGCATCGTGCAGGGCACCTACGAGACCTTCGTCGAGGCCGGCCGCCAGCATTACGGCGGCAATCTCAAGGGCAAATGGATCCTGACCGGCGGCCTCGGCGGCATGGGCGGCGCCCAGCCGCTGGCCGCGGTCATGGCCGGCGCCTGCTGCTTGGCAGTAGAATGCGATCCCGACCGCATCGATTTCCGGCTGCGCACCCGTTATGTCGATGAGCGTGCCGACACGCTCGACGAGGCTCTGGAAAAGATCGGGCGCTGGACCAAAGCCGGCGAGGCAAAATCGGTCGGCCTGGTCGGCAACACCGCCGACATCGTGCCGGAACTGGTGCGGCGCGGCGTGCGCCCCGACATCGTCACCGACCAGACCTCGGCGCATGATCCGCTCAATGGTTATTTGCCCAAGGGCTGGTCGCTGGCCGAATGGCGCGAGAAACGGACGTCCGACCCGAAGGCCGTTGAAAGAGCTGCCCGCGCGTCGATGCGCGAGCATGTCGAGGCGATGGTGGCGTTCTGGAACGCCGGCGTGCCGACGCTCGACTACGGCAACAACATCCGCCAGGTGGCGAAGGAGGAGGGGTTCGAGAACGCCTTTGCCTTCCCGGGCTTCGTGCCGGCCTATATCCGTCCGCTGTTTTGCCGCGGCATCGGCCCGTTCCGCTGGGCAGCACTTTCCGGCGATCCCGAGGATATCTACAAGACCGACGCCAAGGTGCGCGAGCTGACGCCCGGCAATACCCATCTGCACAATTGGCTCGACATGGCGCGTGAGCGTATCGCCTTCCAGGGGCTGCCGGCGCGCATCTGCTGGGTCGGCCTTGGCGACCGCCACCGGCTCGGCCTCGCCTTCAACGAGATGGTCGCCACGGGCGAACTGAAGGCGCCGGTGGTCATCGGTCGCGACCACCTCGATTCCGGCTCGGTCGCCTCGCCGAACCGCGAGACGGAATCGATGAAGGACGGCTCGGATGCCGTCTCCGACTGGCCGCTGCTCAACGCCCTGCTCAACACCGCTTCCGGCGCCACCTGGGTATCGTTGCACCATGGCGGCGGCGTCGGCATGGGCTTCTCGCAGCATGCCGGCATGGTCATCGTCGCCGACGGCACGCGCGAAGCGGCCAAGCGCCTGGAACGGGTCTTGTGGAACGACCCGGCAACCGGCGTCATGCGCCACGCCGATGCCGGCTACGACATCGCGATCGAGTGCGCCAGGGAGAACCAGCTCAACCTGCCCGGCATATTGGGCTGAGCCGCGCCTTGCACATCCTTCGGGCAGCCGAATACCGGTCAATGCCGTGGAAGAATGGCGGCGGGGTGACGACGGAGATTGCCGTTTCGCCGTCAGGCGCCGGACTCGATGATTTCGACTGGCGCGTCTCGATGGCGCGCGTCGAGGACAGCGGGCCGTTCTCCGGCTTTGCCGGCATCGACCGGACCTTGGCCGTGCTGGAAGGCGAGGGCATGGTCCTCGATATCGCCGGCCGGCTGCCGGTCGAAGTCACCAAGGCTTCCGCACCGCTTGCCTTTCCGGCCGACGTGCCGACGCAAGCCACGCTGATCGCCGGTCCGATCACCGATCTTAACGTCATGACCCGCCGCGCCCGGGCGATCCACACGGTCGAGCGCCTTCTGATTTCGGCTCCGACGGAAATCCGGGCTGACGCCGATGCGACGCTCATCCTGTGCGTCGACGGCGGGTTCAGGGTGGCCGGCGCGGCACCCGCGCAACTGGGGCCGCTCGATACATTGTTGCTCGGACTGGAAGCACCGGAACTGCGTCTGGACCCCGTCCGGCCGGCGATGCTGTTCGTGATCCGCATCGACCGCATTGCCGGCAACGATTAACGCCTGTTTCCAAACATGATCGCGATGCCGGCCAAATATCGCGTAAGCTGGTCCCGGCATCACGAAAAAGCCTGAATCTTCCGCCGATCAGAAGCCGAAACGATGCTCGGAGTGCTCGCCTGGAAGTTGTCGAAAGACGACACCTTGTCGTAGTGCGGAAACAAACTTTCGGCCAAGTGTTGCGATGCAACCAATTGCATTTGGACCGGTTTTAGGGACATTGCCGTGGCGGTGACGCCGCACTGCGTCCCCAACACGGAACCTTAGATGAATATCCAGACCAATCTCGCACAGATCGAAAAGACGAGCGCCAGCTTCCCAGCTGTCACCGACGAGCCGATACGCTCCAATTTCCTGCCGGAAGATCGGCTGCGAGCGTTGGGCTCAGCCCTTGCCAATGGCGATGCCAAGGATTTGTTCGGTCTGACGCCTTTCGATTTTCAGGCGCGCATCCGCGACAGCGCCAAGAAGATTCTCGATGTCTACCGTTCCACCAACGCCGCACAGGCGAGGGGCGAAACGATCACGCCTGCGGCACAGTGGCTGCTCGACAACAACTACCTGGTCGAGGAGACCATTTTCCAGGTCAAGCGCGACCTGCCGCGCCGCTTCTACCGCCAGTTACCGACGCTGAAACTGTCCGACGGATCCAGCGTGCCGCGCGCACTGGCGGTCGCATGGACCTATGTCGCCCATTCCGACAGTTCCGTCTCGTCGGCCATGTTCAAGGCGATCGTCGAAGGCTTCCAGTCCGTCGAGCCGCTGAAGATCGGCGAACTATGGGCGCTGCCGTCGCTGCTGCGCTTCGTCCTGATCGAGAATCTTCGCCGGATCGCGGTCCGCGTCAATCGCACGCGGGAGTTGCGCCAGATCGCCAACGAGGTCGCCGACCGTGTGCTGGCGACGGACGACAGCGCCGACCGGCAGGCGATACTTTCCAGCTACAGCGCCCATGCGCAGGACACCACCTTCGCCACCCAGTTGCTCTACCGGCTGCGCGACGGCTCGCAAAATGCCGGCAGGGCGCTGGAATGGCTGGAGGGCGAACTTGAAAGGACCGGCTCCGACGCCGAGGAAATCATCCTCAGCGAGCACCGCACGCTGTCCAGCGGCAATGTGACCACCGGCAACATCATCCGTGGCCTGCGCCTCATCAACGACATCGACTGGACGGTGTGGTTCGAGGGCGTCAGCCGCATCGACACCTTGCTGCGCGAGCGCACCGATTTTGCGGCGCTCGATTTCTTTTCGCGTGACCAATATCGGACTGCGATCGAGGAGCTGGCACGCCGTTCCGATCTTTCCGAATTTCGCGTTGCCGAAAGGGCGATCGAACTCGCCGGCCATGCTGCCGATGCACCGGGCTCCGAAACTGGTCCGATCGCTCACACCGACGTCGGCTTCTTTCTGGTCGGCCCGCGCCGGACGGAGCTCGAGCGGTCGATCGGCTACCGGCCGACCATCGGCAAGACGATCAACCGGACGTTCCGCAAGACCGGATGGCTGGGCATCGTCGTGCCGGTGTTTGCGCTGACGGTCCTGCTTCTGGTCGTTTCCGGCAATGCGCTCGCCAATCTCGGCCTGTCGGTGCCACCTATCGTCTTGATGCTGGCCCTGTTCGCGGTGCCGGCCAGCGAAGGCGCGCTCGCATTCTTCAACACCGTCGTCTCGCTGTTTTTGAAGCCTACGCGTCTCATCGGCTATGATTTCAGGCACGGGGTGCCGTCCGAGGCGCGCACGCTGGTGGTGGTGCCGTCGCTGATCGGCTCGCGCGACGATGTCGAGGAGAACATCCGCAACATCGAAGTGCATCACCTTGCCAACACGGCGGGTGAGATCTATTTCGCGCTGCTTTCCGACTGGCCGGACAGCAAGACCGAGATCGATACGGCGGATGTCGAAATCCTCGAATTCGCCCGCGCCGAAATCGCCAGGCTGAACGCCCGCTATCCCTCGGAAGGCGCGCCGCGCTTTTATCTGCTGCATCGGCGCCGGCTCTACAACGCGTCGCAAGGCGTCTGGATGGGTTGGGAGCGCAAGCGCGGCAAGCTGCACGAGTTGAACCTTCTGCTGCGCGGCGACAGCGACACCACCTTCCTGCCACTGGAAATGCCATTGCCGGAGAACGTCGTCCACGTGATGACGCTGGACGCCGACACCCGCACCACCCGCGACGCCGTCGCTGCGCTGGTCGGCAAGCTTTGCCACCCGCTCAACCGTCCGCATTTCGACGCGGCACGGCGCGAGGTTACGGCAGGCTATTCCATCCTGCAGCCGCGCATCACCGCGTCGCTGACCAGTGGCGACGAGGCATCGTTCTTCCAGCGCGTGTTTTCCGCCAATCGCGGGCTCGATCCGTACGTCTTCGCCGTCTCGGACCTCTACCAGGACATCTTCGGCGACGGCTCCTTCACCGGCAAAGGTCTCTACCATGTCGATGCCTTCGAGGCGGCGCTGAAGGGCCGTATCGAGGAAAACACCATCCTCAGCCACGATCTGCTCGAAGGCGCGCTGGCGCGATCGGCTTTGGTCACCGACGTCGAACTGGTCGAGGACTATCCGACCCGCTATTCGGTCGACGCATCGCGCCACCATCGCTGGGCACGCGGCGACTGGCAGCTTCTGGGCTTCATCCTCGGCCCGCGCTCAAGCGTGCCGGCGCTGTCGCGCTGGAAGATGGTCGACAATCTGCGCCGCTCGCTGACGCCGATCTTCTGGGTGATGGCCGCGATCGCCGGCTGGACGCTGCTGCCCTTCACGCAGGCCGCGCAATGGCAGGCGCTGCTGATCCTTACGCTGTTCATGGCGCCCACTTTCGACATCGTCAACGCCATCCTGCCGAAGAGCGGCGACCAGACGCCGCGCGGCCATTTCTCGGCATTGGCGCGCGACGTTGCCTTCGGTACCGCCCTGGTGGCACTGAAGATCGTGCTGATGGCGCACCTTGCCTGGATGATGGGCGACGCGGTCATCCGCACGCTCTACCGCCTGTTCGTCAGCCGCCAGAACCTGCTCGAATGGCGCACCGCCTCGCAGGCACACAAGGGCGGCGACAACGATCTCGGCTCCTATTACAGCATCATGTACGGGGCGGTGATCATCGGCGTCGTCGGCCTCGCGGTCCCGGTGCTGGCCGATTCCACCGGGGCCTTCGTCGCCTTCTTCTTCGCCTTGTTCTGGATCGGCTCGCCCGCCATCGCCTGCTGGATCAGCCGTTCGGCCGAAACCGAGGACCGCCTGCGCATATCGGCGGCCGACATTCACGCGCTGCGCACCGTGGCGCGGCGTACATGGCATTATTTCGAGACCTTCGTGACGGCCGAGCATCACCATCTGCCGCCGGATAATTTCCAGGAGAGCCCGGCCCCCGTGGTGGCGCCCCGCACCTCGCCGACCAATATCGGCGTCTACCTCCTGTCCGTGATTTCGGCACGCGATTTCGGCTGGATCAGCCTCTCCGACGCCGTCAACCGCATCGACGCGACCATGTCGACCATCGAGAGCATGCCGCGCGACCGCGGCCATCTCTTCAACTGGTACGACACCACGACGTTGAAGCCGCTCTATCCACTCTACATTTCGGCCGTCGACAGCGGCAATCTCGCCGGGCACTTGGTGGCCGTAGCCGCTGCCTGCGCCGAATGGGCGGAAGCACCGTCGGTCCATGTGCAGGGCGACTTCGAAGGCATCCTCGACACCGTCACCATCCTCGACGAAAGCCTTGAGGAACTGCCCGACGACCGGCGTCAATTGCGGCCCTTGCGCCAGCGGCTCG
The DNA here is from genome assembly GCF_040323155.1 of Mesorhizobium sp. M0060. NCBI lineage: Bacteria > Pseudomonadati > Pseudomonadota > Alphaproteobacteria > Hyphomicrobiales > Phyllobacteriaceae > Mesorhizobium > Mesorhizobium sp. M0060. The sequence continues at coordinate 115,197 of NZ_JAMYUP010000010.1, read as the reverse complement.
CCGACCGTCTCGACGGCATGCGGCGGGCGGTGGATTTGATCAAGGCGCAGCCAGAGATGGCGTCGATCCGCACTATCAACCTGGCCGTCCTGGCCGGCGAGATACGCAAGCTCGCGACAGCCATCCACACCGAGGCCGCATCGACCCAGAGCGACACGATCGCCGATTGGGCGGCCAGGCTCGAAGCCACCTGCGAGGCGCATGTGCACGACGCGCACAGCGACGAAAACGCCGTCGCGGCATTGCGGGCCAAGCTTCTGACCTTGCGCGAGCGCACTCGCCGTTTCGCCTTCGAGATGGATTTCTCGTTCCTGATGCGGCCCGAACGCAAGCTCTTGTCGATCGGTTACCGGGTCGAGGAGCATCAGCTCGACGAAAGCTGCTACGACCTTTTGGCCTCCGAGGCGCGGCTGACCAGCCTGTTCGCCATCGCCAAGGGCGATTTGCCGACCGAGCACTGGTTCCGGCTCGGCCGGCCGATCGTCGAGATCGGCTTCCAGGGCGCACTGATGTCCTGGTCCGGCTCGATGTTCGAATATCTGATGCCGCCGCTGGTGATGAAGGAGCCGCAAGGCAGCATTCTCAACCAGACCAGCAAGCTCATCATCAAGCGCCAGATCCAGTATGGCCGTTCGAAGAACGTTCCTTGGGGGATTTCGGAAGCGGCCTACAACGCCCGCGACCGCGAACTGACCTATCAGTACACCAATTTCGGCGTGCCCGGGCTCGGCCTGAAGCGCGGTCTTGGCCAAAACACGGTGATCGCGCCTTACGCGACCGTGCTGGCAGCGCAGTTCACGCCACGCGAATCCGTGCAGAACCTAGCCAGGCTGAGGCGGCTGGGCGCACTTGGCCGGCATGGTTTTTACGACGCGGTGGATTTCACGCCGCAGCGCGTCCCCGAAGGCACCGACCACGCCGTCGTGCTGAACTACATGGCCCACCACTCCGGCATGTCGATCGCCGCCGTTGCCGATGCGATCTTCGAGGGGCGCCTGCGCGATCGCTTCCACAGCGATCCGGTGATCGAGTCGGCCGAATTGCTGCTGCAGGAAAGGGCGCCGCGCGACATCCCGACCGCGACCGTCAGGACCGAGGCCGACGAGCGCTCGAAGGACGAGACCGAGCTCGAGAGCCCGGATACGCGCATTGTGCTCGATCCGCTCAGGGCGCTGCGCTCGACCAGTGTCATGTCCAACGGCCGCTACTCGGTCATGGCCACTGCCACCGGTTCGGGCTACAGCCGCTGGGGCGAACTTGCCGTCACGCGCTGGCAGCCGGATCCGACCGAGGACCGCCTTGGCTCCTATATCTTCCTGCGCGACGCCAGCAATGGCGACTGGTGGTCGGCCACAGCCGAGCCGAAGCGTGCCGCCGACGAGCGCGTGCAGACGCTGTTTTCCGACGACAAGGCGAGCTTCGTCAAATCGGTAGGGTCGCTGCGTTCGGAGGTCGAGTGCATCGTCATCTCGGAAGGCAATGGCGAGGGCCGGCGGGTGACGCTCTACAATGACGGCGCTGCCGACCGCCACATCGAAGTGACTTCATTTGCCGAACTGGTGTTGGGCTCCGAGCCGTCGGACAATGCCCATCCGGCCTTTTCGAAGATGTTCGTGGAAACCGAGATCGCGCCGAACAACGGCGCAATCTTCGCCACGAGGCGCAAGCGCGAAAAGGACGAACCCGACGTCACCATGGTGCATTTCGTCACCGATCCGTCTGGATCGGCGCGCGACGCCGAAGCGGAAACCGACAGGCGCGCCTTCATCGGCCGTGGCCGCACCATCACGGACGCGGCTGCCTTTGATCCCGGCGCCAAGCTTGGCGGCCATTCCGGTTTCACCTTGGATCCGATCGCCTCGCTTCGCCGGCAGGTGCGTGTGCCAGCCAACAAGAAGATTTCGCTGACCTTCTGGACCGTCGTCGGCACCGATCGCGCCGAGCTGGACGCCGCCATCGCGCGGCTCGACCATCCTGAAAGCTTCGCCCGCCAGGCGATGCTCGCCTGGACGCGCTCGCAGGTGCAGACCCGTCACCTCGGCCTCAGCCTGTCCGATGCCGCCAATGTGCAGAAGCTGGCGCGCTATCTGATCTATCCCGATCCGTTCCTGCGCCTTCCCGGCGAATCCATCGCCTCCGGCCTCGGCAGGCAGTCCAGTCTGTGGCCGACCAGCATATCCGGCGATTTTCCGATTTTCCTGGTCAGGATCGCCGATGTCGCCGATCTGGAGATCGTCGCCCAGGCGCTTCGCTTCCAGGAATACATGCGCGCCCGCGGCATGATGATCGATTTTGTCGTCGTCAACGAGCAAGCGTCGTCCTACGTCCAGGACCTGCAGCGCGCGGTCGAGACGCTCTGCGAAAACAGCCGGTTGCGCGGCAAGGAACTCGGACCCCGCCAGCATATCTTCGCGGTGCGCCGCGACCTGATGGAGGAAACGACCTACAAGACCTTGCTCGCCGTCGCCCGGGTGGTGCTGCATACGCGCAACGGCACCATCTTCGACCAGATCGAGCGCGCCGAGGCCGCGGCACTGCAGGCGCGAGACGCCCTTCAGCCGGCCGACTTTGCAGCACTTCGCGAGCCGTCCTTGCCGGTGCCGACGGCGCAAGCGTTTGCCGCCCAGGCACTGATCGAGGGCCGCGTCGACGGCAGCGGGCTCGACCAATGGAACGGTTTCGGCGGCTTCGATGGCGGCGGACGCCACTACGTCGTGCGTCTTGCCGGCCGGCGTACGACGCCGCAGCCATGGATCAACGTCATCTCCAACCCATCGTTCGGGTTCCACATTTCGGCTGAAGGCGCTGCCTTCACCTGGAGCCGCAACAGTCGCGACTATCAATTGACGCCATGGTCGAACGATCCGGTCACCAACCGGCCGGGCGAGGGCATCTACATCTACGATCACGCCAGTGGCAAAGCGTTCTCGCCGCTGGCCGCCATGGTGCGTGACCCGACAATGACCTACGAAACCTGGCACGGGCAGGGTTTTTCGACGTTCCGTTCAAAGCGCGGGCCGCTGTCGATGGACCTGACCCATGTCGTCGATCCCGTCGATCCGGTGAAGATATCGCGGCTGCGCATCCAGAATTCGGGATCGGTGCCGATGCGGCTGCGCGTCTATGCCTATGCGGAGTGGGTTCTTGGCGGCCATCGTTCGCGCACCGCCGCAAGCATCGTTCCGTCCAGGGATGCCGCAACCGGCGCATTGCTGGCGCAAAATCCCTATGGGCTCGATTTCGGCGAGCGGATCGCCTTCCTGGCCACCGACGGCGCCGTGCATTCGGTCACCGCCGACCGCGGTGAATTCATTGGCAGGCTGGGTACCAGCGAGTTTCCGCATGCCGTGCTGAGCGGCGCCGGCCTGTCGGGCCGTGTCGAGGCCGGCGACGATCCCTGCGCGGCCATCGCACGCGACATCGACATCGCTGCCGGTGGCGACGTCACGCTGCTCTGGCTGCTCGGCGACGCAGCCTCGCCCGAGGAGGCCAGCGCACTGGTGCAGACCCATCGCTCCAGGGATTTCGATCAGCGGCTGGCCGACAACGAGCGCACATGGCGCGGCTTTCTCGACACCATCCAGGTCGAGACGCCGGACAAGGCACTCGACGCCATGGTCAATCACTGGCTGCCCTATCAGAGCCTGGCCTGCCGCATCCGTGCTCGCTCTGCGTTCTATCAGGCGAGCGGTGCCTTCGGCTTCCGCGATCAGTTGCAGGACACCTTGGCCTTGCTGGCCCATGACCCCCAGCTGGCGCGTGATCAGATCCTCAACGCGGCGCGGCGGCAATTTCCCGAAGGCGACGTGCAGCATTGGTGGCTGCCGCGCACCGAGGCAGGCGTCCGCACCATGATCTCGGACGACGTGGTCTGGCTGGCCCACGCCACGGCGCGCTACATGCTGGTGACCGGCGACACCGCGATCCTGAAGGAGCAACTGCCCTTCATCGAGGGGCAGGCGCTGGGCGAAGGCGAGCACGATGCTTTCTTCATCCCGGAAATCTCGAAGAAGACAGCCTCGCTCTATGACCATTGCGCGCGAGCGCTCGATCTTGCCGTCAAGCGCAGCAGTCCGGCCGGGCTGCCGCTGATCCTGGGCGGCGACTGGAACGACGGCATGAACCGCGTCGGCGAGCACGGCAAGGGCGAGAGCGTATGGCTGGGCTGGTTCCTGCTGAAGACGCTGGGCGACTTTGCCGCTGTCGCCAAGGCGCAGGGCGACGCCAAGCGCGCGCAAGCCTGGACGAAGCACGCCGAGGTGCTGAAGCGGGCGCTGGAAAGCACGGCGTGGGATGGCGAGTGGTATCGGCGCGGCAGCTTCGACGACGGCACGCCGCTCGGCTCGCGCAATTCGGACGAGTGCAAGATCGACTCGATCGCCCAGTCCTGGAGCGTGCTTTCGGGCGAGGGCGACGCTGCGCGGTCGACGACGGCAATGGGGCAGGCGATGAAAGTGCTCGTCGACGACGAGCTCAAGATCGTCAAACTGTTCACCCCGCCCTTCTCCAGGACGGAAAGGGACCCGGGCTACATCAAGAGCTATCCGCCGGGTGTCCGTGAAAACGGCGGCCAATACACGCACGCGGCGACGTGGTTCGTCATTGCGCTCGCCGAGATGGGTCGCACCGACGATGCCTACCGCTGCCTTTCGATGCTCAACCCGGTCAACCATGCGCTCGATGAAGCCGCGGCAGAGCGCTATCGGGTCGAACCCTACATCGTCGCGGCCGACGTCTATTCCGGGCAAGACAAGGGCGGCCGCGGCGGCTGGACCTGGTATACCGGTTCGGCGGGCTGGCTTTATCGCGCGGCGGTCGAGAGCGTTCTCGGCATAGAGCGCCGCGGACAGCGCATTCAATTCACGCCGAGACTTCCCAGCCATTGGGACGGCTATACGGCGACCCTGAAGATGCTGGGCGCCGAGATCAAGGTACGCGTCGTCCGCGACAAAAAGGCCCGGGCCATCTCACTTGAAGTGAATGGCACGAAGACCAAATCTTCGTCCTTCGAGCCAAAAGCCGGAGACAATGCCGAGGTGATCGTCAGAATACCGGCCTAGATTCAAGGGGTTGGAGCGTCCCTTGCGGTTCCTCAGGGAACGCACGGCGCTCCAAGTCTCTCTATCGATTATATTTGCATTTTACCTTGCTGAATGCCTGCATTCGACTTTGGATGTCGTGCTCAAGGTTTTTACTGATTAAAATTGTGGCAGTGCTTTCCAGCTGCCATGATTTTGCCGCAACGCTGACATTTCACCTTTTATCTCAAACTGTTAGACGATCACGGCAAATTTCGAAGCGTCGTCATCTTTTGTTCGCGGATTGGGAACGGAAGAGGTAGACGAGCATTGTTTTGCGATGCGTCAACCGGTACGAGTCAAAAAATGACGCACTGCACCATAAATAATTGGCGGAGTAGCTGAAGTGTCACTTCTGCAAATCTACTGGCGAGCGCTCGGTTATCTCGCCGCCGACAGGAAACGCGTTGCGTTTATCTGCGGGGCGAATGTCACGCTTGCCATTATCGCCATCCTCGAGCCGATCATGTTCGGCCGGGTGATCGATGCCATTTCGGACCGCGGCTCGGTGTTCTCGACGCTCGCAATGTGGGCCGGCATCGGCGCTTTCAATATCGTCGCCTTCGTTCTGGTGGCGCGCGGCGCCGATCGCTTTGCCCACCAGCGGCGCAGCGAGGTTCTTTGCCAGTCGTTCGAGCGCGTGATCACCATGCCGCTTGCCTGGCATCATCAGCGCGGCACCTCCAATTCCCTGCATACGCTTCTGCGGGCGGTCGAGACCCTGTTCAGCCTCTGGCTCGAATTCATGAGGCAGCACCTGTCGACAGCGGTCGCGTTGGTTCTGCTGGTGCCCACGGCGCTCAGCATGGATATCCGCATGTCGATGGTGCTGCTGGCGCTTGGCGCGCTCTATGTCGGCATCGGACGGCTGGTGATGCGGCGCACCAAGGAAGGCCAGGCGGCCGTGGAGCGTCACTACCACAAGGTGTTTGCGCATGTGACCGACTCGGTCAGCAACGTCGCCGTCCTGCAGAGCTATAACCGCATCGGCCACGAGACCGAGGCGCTGAAGCGCTACGTCAAGAATCTGCTCGATGTGCAGAATCCGGTGCTCGACTGGTGGGCAATGGCCAACGCGCTGCATCGCCTGTCGTCGACGATTTCGATGATGGTGGTGCTTCTGATTGGCGCCTACCTGGTGACGCACGGCCAGTTGCGCATCGGCGACGTCATAGCCTTTACCGGCTTTGCCACGCTGCTGATTGCCCGGCTCGACCAGATGTCGGCTTTCGCCAACCAGATTTCCGAGGCACGCGCCAAGCTCGAGGAATTCTATCATCTCGAAGACTCCGCTTCCGATGCCGCCGAGCCCGACGGGCTGCGCGACCTCGTCAACGTCACCGGCCATGTGCGTTTCGAGAATGTCTGCTTCGAGTTCGGCAATTCCGGGCAGGGCGTCGACGACGCGTCGTTCGAGGTCCAGGCCGGTCAGACCGTCGCTATCGTCGGCCCGACGGGCGCCGGCAAGACGACGCTCATCAACCTTTTGCAGCGCGTCTTTGCCCCGTCCGGCGGACGCATCCTGATCGACGGCATCGATACCCGCACGGTGACCCGCAAGTCGCTGCGCCATTCGATCGCCACCGTGTTCCAGGATGCCGGCCTGCTCAACCGCTCGATCGAGGACAACATCCGCGTCGGCCGTGCCGAGGCGACCTATGACGAGGTCCATGCCGCGGCCAACGCCGCCGCCGCGCAGGATTTCATCCTGTCGAAGAGCGAGGGCTACGACACGGTCGTCGGCGAGCGCGGCGGACAGCTGTCCGGCGGCGAGCGTCAGCGCATCGCAATTGCCCGCGCCGTGCTGAAGGACGCGCCCATCCTGGTTCTCGACGAGGCGACCAGCGCGCTCGATGTCGAGACGGAAGACCGCGTCAAGGAAGCCATCGACGAGTTGCGGCGCGGCCGCACCACCTTCATCATCGCCCACCGCCTGACCACCGTTCGCGACGCCGATCTGGTCGTGTTCATGGACAAGGGCCGGGTGGTCGAGATGGGCGGGTTCACCGAACTGTCGCTGCGCAATGGCCGCTTCGCCAGCCTGCTGCGCGCCGGCGGCCTGCTCAACGACGAGGAGGTTCGCCGCCTCAGCCGTCCGGTGAACGAAGCCGCCTGAGCGTGGCGCGGTTCTCCTTCTCCCCTTGTGGGAGAAGGTGGCCGAGCGAAGCTCGGTTGGATGAGGGGTGCTCCAGCTTGACGTCAACCTCCATCCAAAATCGAGATTCAGGCGCACGGCAGATAGGGTCATGGCGCCTCACTCCGTCCAGCACCCCTCATCCGGCTCGGCGCTAACGCGCCGATCCACCTTCTCCCACAAGGGGAGAAGGAGAGACGCGTCTCGGCGCTGTGGTTGCCGCAACTCCGCCGGCGGTCTATGTAAGGCCGCATGAGCGACACGACTTCACGCCTCTCCGGCTGGATGGACCTTGCCAACCCGACGCGGTTCGTCGGGCTGGCCGACAAGGTCGTGCCGTGGCTGGCGAGCGTGGCCGCCATCATCCTCGCTGTCGGTCTCTATATGAGCTTCACGGCGCCTGAGGATTTCCAGCAGGGCATCACCGTGCGCATCATGTATATCCACGTGCCTTTCGCCTGGCTTGCCATGATGTGCTACACGCTGATGGCGGTCTCGGCGCTGGGCACGCTGGTCTGGCGCCATCCGCTGGCCGACGTGGCGTTGAAATCGGCGGCACCCATCGGCGCCGTCTTCACCGCCCTTGCGCTGATCACCGGTTCGATCTGGGGTAAGCCGATGTGGGGCACCTGGTGGGTGTGGGATGCGCGGCTGACCTCGGTCTTCATCCTGTTCCTGATGTATCTCGGCATTATCGCGCTGACCCGCGCGCTCGACGATGCCGGGCGCGCCGCCTGGGCTGCGGCAATCATCACCCTGGTCGGCTTCATCAACATCCCGATCATCAAATTCTCGGTCGACTGGTGGAACACGCTGCATCAGCCGGCTTCAGTGTTCCGGCTCGGCGGGCCGACCATCGATCCAAGCCTGTTGTGGCCGTTGCTGGTGATGGCGGTCGGCTTCACCGTATTGTTCTTCGCGCTGCATCTGATGGCGATGCGCACCGAGATCCGGCGCCGCCGGGTCATTTCGATGCGCCGCGTCGCGGCGAGGCAAGCCGAACGGTAGCCAACCGACGGGATCAGGCCATACGCCCGCGTGCTGCCACCGCCAACGTTTCCAGCACCCTGTCGCCTTCGATCAGATGCACCTCGTCGAACAGATTGGTGACGACGCAGCAATGGTCGGGCACGACGCGCACGCGCTCGCCGATGCGAAGCTTGGCGTCGCCTGACAGCGTGACATTGCCATGCTCTTCGCTGAGGCCGGTCACCTTCGCGCCGGGAATGCCCAGCAGCTCGCCGAAGTCGGCGAGCCCCAGCGTGTCGCTGGACAGGGCCTTGCTGCCGGCGTCGAGAATGGCGCGTGTCGGCGTCGGGTGGCTGACCACCGTCGACAGCACCGTCAGCGCGCAGTCGTCGAGGCTGCCGACGCCTTTGGCGACCTGATAGCGGTCGAGATAGATGTAGGTGCCGGGCCGGTACTCGGTAACGACGCTGTCCTGACCCGAGCGCCAAATATCCGGCGTGCCACCGCTGGAGATGCACTCGCAGGCTAGGCCTGTCTCCGCAAGGACATCGCGCGCCAAGGAAAGCCAGGCTTCGGTCTCGGCGGCGCGGCCCGCCGCCGGGTAGGTCATCAGGCCGCCGAAGACGAGCCCCGTGGCCTTGTCGATCTCCCTGGCCAGCGCGACAGCTTCGCCGGCCGATTGCACACCGCAGCGGCCCCTGCCGGTGTCGCATTCCACCAGCACCGGCAGGCGGTGGCCGGGATCGCTGAAGGTTGCGGCGAGCCCGTTAAGCGTTTCCATGCTGTCAGCCGTCACCGACAGGGCCACCCGCCGGTGCAGCGCCAGCAAGCGCTCGAGCTTGGCTCTGCCCAGAATGTTGTAGGGCAGAAAAATGTCGGTCAGCCCGGCGTCGGCCATGACCTCGGCTTCGCCGATCTTCTGGCAGGTGATGCCGACGGCGCCGGCCGCGACCTGCTTTTTTGCCCAGTAGGGCAGCTTGTGGGTCTTGATGTGCGGCCTGAGCTTCAGCCCGTGCCGGTCGGCATGGGCCTGCGCCCGCGCGATATTGGCTTCGGCGCGGCCGGTATCGATCAGGATCGCCGGCGTATCGAGGTCGTCTATGCTGCGCATGGTCCCACCATCGGAAAATTGGTTGACCTTATGGCCCTGATCGGACCGCATGTCATGGGGCCAGCGACCGCAGTTTGCATCGACACCGGATGGGCGTTCGGCTATGCGGTTAGCGTTTGGAACGCGACGGGAAGGAACCACGACCATGAAACGCTCCGCCATCAACGATATCATCCGCGACGCCGACGCCTTCATTCGTTCGTTCGGCTACATCATGCCGCCCTTCGCCTACTGGACCCCGGAAGATATGAAGGCGCGCCGGCAGGATTCGTCGGCGATCTTTTCCTCGCGGCTTGGCTGGGACATCACCGATTACGGCCAGGGCAAGTTCAACGATCTCGGCCTCTTCCTGTTCACCGTCCGCAACGGCCGCTACGAGGACATGAAGAAGGGCATGGGCATGCTCTATGCCGAGAAGATCATGATCTCGCGCAAGGATCAGCTGTCGCCGATGCACCGCCACAACATCAAGGCCGAAGACATCATCAACCGTGGCGGCGGCAAGCTGGTGCTGGAGCTGTTCATGCACGATCGCGATGGCGGCATCGATCCGAAGGCCGAAGTATCGGTGCCTGTCGACGGAACGATCCACAGGCTGCCTGCGGGTGGGCTCCTGAAGCTCGACCCGGGCCAGAGCGTCACTTTGCTGCCTGGCGTCTGGCATGCCTTCTGGGCCGAGGGCAAGGACGTGCTGATCGGCGAGGTCTCGACCGTCAACGACGATCTCACCGACAATGTCTTCCGCGAACCGATCGGCCGCTTCGCGGACATCGACGAGGACACAGCGCCGCTGCACCTGCTGGTATCCGACTACGAGAAGTGGGTGGGGTAGGGCAGGAGGTAGCGCTGGTTGGAAATGCCGGAGCTGATAGCTAGGAGTCCCAATTCAGCTGCTGAAAAAATGTCCGAATGTCGATTGTGCTGTCACTGAATTCGCTCGTGCTGTGCAGTGAAAAAACGATATCCACCGTGGGCGGCGCTTCTATTCTCGCTATTATTAAGCGCGCTCCGTCATCCAGGATCTCAACGCCCATTTCTCGTTTCCAATTTCCTCCCGCTTGCTGAAGTCGGGGGAAGGAATCGTCGAATTGCTCTCGCATCGATTCGTCGTTTGGAAAGGGAGTGTCGGTGAGGCTGCTGAATTCTTCCCAAGACCCAGAGACCGCCGCCTGAATTGCGCGATCTATCCTGGATTCCTCAGTCGCGCTAATTTTGACCTGCATCTCGTCCCTCCTCCGGTCTACCGCGCATGCTTGTCGGCCCTGCGGTTGCCCAGCAGCAGCTTGCGCTCGAGATGGGCTCGTAGCTCCCCATAATACGCCGTCAGGAATGTGCGCGCGTCATGGGCTTGTGGCGCTGCGCCGATCTTGCGTCCGATCGTTTCGGCAACGGTCCGCAGTGCGAAATAGTCGTCGCGGCGCAGCACCTCCTCCAGCTTGTGGAGTTCGGCAATTCCATAGGCATCGAGCTGGGCGTGGCTGAACCGGAACGCGCCAGAGCCCGCATCCTGCCGGGCCGACAGATCTTCCAGCAAGGCGCGCTTCGGCGCCTCGACCACCCAGGTCCCCGCCAACAGGTCGCCGATCCGCATGCGGTCGCGATTGAAGAGCGGAAACAAGGCAAACAGCAGCGTCCACACTAGGCCGAACACCGTCGTCAGCGTGTCGGCAAGGTCGGTCCCGCTGCGTCCAACGATGATCGACAGCGGCAGGAACACCTCGATCTCGCGCATCAGGTTGCGGGCGATGACCTGGTCGATCGACAGGCCGTCTCCGCTACGTGACGCGACCCGGATGCCGACGATCCGCTTGCCGGGCGTAGACGCGCGCCGGCCCGCTTCGAAGATGATGAAGTAGGCATTGCGCAGAAAGAAGATCAGGATAATCCAGACGACGAAGAGTGGCTGAAATCCCTCGCTGCCAAGGCCTCCAACCCCAAACAGCGCGACGATCGTGATCACGATTGCAGCCACGGCGATGAACACGACGTCGAGGAGGAAGGCGGCAGCCCGCGTGCCGGCGTCGGCGAGCCTAATCCGAAGGTCGACGCCTTCGGGCGTGATCAGCGGCCGTATAGCCGCAAAGGCGGCGCGTCTAACGATCGCCATGCCGCACCGCCCGGAACAAATAGAAATAACCGATCCACAGCGCCAGCATGCCACCGCCAATGGCATAGCGCGTAACGTCGCTGGTGATGGTCTGCCTGCCGATGCCCTCGAGCAGCCCGGCAAACAGCAGCATGACCGAGACGCCGACCATGGCGTTCGCGGCGATGCGTCCGGCACGAGCCGCTGCCGCCATGCGTGTCAATTCGCCGGGAAAGGCGATGCTGGTGCCGATGCGCATCCCGGCCGCGCCGGCCAAAGCGATCGCGAACAATTCGGTGGTGCCGTGGATGGCCAGCCACCCGCCGAGCTCCATGCCAAGTCCCTTGGACCAGTACACTTCGAACAACGCGCCGATCATGCAGCCGTTGAACAGCATCAGCAGTACCGTCGGCACGGCGAAGGCAAAGCCAAGGGCGAAGGCCAGGATTGCGACCTGGACGTTGTGCGTGAACAGATAGGCGGCAAAGCCTGAGAGAAAGCCGTTGTCGCCATCATAAAGCATGCTGCGCAGCAGTTCGGCCGAGGCATCGGGGCCGCGGCCCCCCGCCAGGCTGGACGGGATGATCGCGTCGAACCAGCTCTTGTCGGATGCCACCAGCCAGGCGCCTGCACCAACGCCGATCACCATCAGCACGACCGACGCCAATGTCTCGCGCCACAGATCGCGAATGGCCCCGGGCCAGTCGTGCAGGAAGAAATCGGCAATCCGCTGCCGCAACCCGCGACGCGCGCCGTAGAGATAGAAATAACCTCGCAGCGACAGCGCTTCGAGATAGCCGATCAGCGCGTTGTCGAGCGACGTCGCCCGTGCCACCGAAAGGGAAGATAATGCCGATCGATAGAGCAGCGGCAGCGACAGCAGCTCCTCTTCGGAAAGCGTCCGCGGCGCGCGCTTCTCGACACGCGCGAGCAGCGCCTCGAATGCTTTCCAGTCGGCCTCGCGCTCCCGGCGGAAGCTGGCCAGCGACTGGCGTACCGCGTCGCCGCGTACAGCATTGCCGGGTCCTGGCGCCGTCACAGCAAATCCTCCTGCTTGAATTGCAGGTAACGCTCGACCAGCGCAGGGCCCAGCCGGTTGTGGTCGGCTTCGATCACATGCGCCCCAAGCAGCCGCAGCCGGCCGATGACGACCTGCCTTTCGCGCAAAAGCCCTCCGGCGACGACCGCGCGGGCAACATCCTCGCCGGAGCGTGGCGGCATGTCGGCCAGGCCCTCCACTTCGGTGTCCTTCATCATCATGAACAGCACCAGATGCCGTTCGGTGAGCCGGCCCACGGTCCGCAGCATCAATTCCGCGCTGATCGGATCGACGAAATCGGTGAAGATGATGACCAGCGAACGGCGGTCGAGCCGTGCCGCGAGCGTCGTCAGCGCCAGGGTGAAATTGGTCTCCTCGCTGGAATAGTCGATCTCGGCGGCCCGTTTCTGGATCATCGCAAAGCTGGCGGAGCCGCGCACCGCGCCGCTCGAAACGCGCGGCCGGGCATCGAAGCCGAACAGGCTGACCATGTCGCCGCCCTTCAGCGCGATGAATGCCGACAGCAAGGCGGCCGTCACCGCCCGGTCCACCTTCGGCACCCCGTCGACCGGCTCGCACATCAGGCGTCCGCTATCGATGGCCAGCACGATGTTGTTGTTCTCCTCGATGCGGAACTCGCGCGCCAGGAGCTTGCCGTGGCGGGCGCTGCGCTTCCAGTCGATCATTCGCCGGCCCATGCCGGGCTGGTAATCCTTGAGCGCGTCGAACTCCCGGCCTTGACCGGCGCGGCGCTGCGCATGGCCTTCGGCGAGGGCCGCATACTGCAGCAGCGCGATCGCCTCGCCGCGGGCGCTGCTGACGTCGGGCAGCACCGCTACCTTGCTTTCCACCGGCAGCACGACCTGGTTCCAGACCAGCCCGAACGGCCCGCGCCAGCGCAGCCAAAGACGGTCGAAGCTGGCGACGCCGCGCCGCAGCGCCTGGAAGCGGAGGTCGAGCGACCCGCCTCCGGCGGTTGCCAGCAATGCCCCGCCGCTGTCGCCCACCGACGCCAGGCGCGCATCGTGCCCGACGCGAGCCTCCATTGCGCGCGGCCGGCCTGAGTAACGGGCGGCGACGTGCGCGCTGAACTGCCCGCCGACCCCGACCTGCTGTGGCGCGTCGATGCTGGCATTCAGCGATGCCCGCCCGCGTCCCGCCGCGGCATCCACCGCCAGGAAGGCAAGCAGCAGGCAACCCCACAGCAATCCAAGATACCAGAACGACGGCAGTGCCAGCGCGACCAGGAAGGCCGGCACTGCGCCGGCAGCGGCTGCCCATACGGCTCGGCCGCTGGGATAGATCAACGTGGTGCTTCCGTCTGGTCGACCAGATCGGAGACGATCTGCTCGACCAGACGGCCATCGATCTGTGCGGCAGGCGAAAGGATGACGCGATGGCGCAGCGCCGGCACCGCCAGTGCCTTGACGTCGTCGGGGATCACATAGGCGCGCCCGTCCAGCGCCGCCCGGGCACGCGCCGCCCGTGCCAGCATGGCACCGGCGCGTGGACTGGCCCCGACTTCCAGATCGGCATTTTCACGCGTGGCGCGTACCAGGGCCGCAATGTAGCCGACGACGTCGTCGACAAGGGTGACGGAGCCGACGGTTGCAAGTGCCTCCTGCAGCATCTCCCGGTCCGTCTGTGCCTTGATGCCGTATTGCGCGATGTCATGTGAGGCGGAGCCGCCGCCGTGATGGACGATGATGGCGCGTTCTTCCTCGGGGCCGGGATAGCTGACGCGGTGCTTGAACAGGAAGCGGTCGAGCTGCGCCTCGGGCAGCGGATAGACACCCTGGTGCTCGATCGGATTCTGGGTCGCGACGACCATGAAATTGCGGCCGAGCGAATGCGTGGTACCGTCGAACGTAACCGCATGTTCCTGCATCGCCTCGAGCAATGCGGCTTGCGTCTTGGGCGGCGTGCGGTTGATTTCGTCGGCAAGCAGGAGATCGCAGAAGATCGGGCCGCGCGTCAGCGTGAACTGTCCGGTCTGGAAGTTGTAGATGTTCGAGCCGACGATATCGCCGGGCATCAGGTCCGGGGTGAACTGGATCCGCCCGTAGGCCACCCCGAGGGCCTGGGCGAAGCAGCGCGCGGTCATTGTCTTGGCCGTGCCCGGAGGACCTTCCAGCAGGATATGCCCGCCCGCAAACAAGGCGATCAGCATCAGGTCGACCGTATCGTGCTGCCCGGTAATCGCCTTGGCCACTTCTCCCCTGATCCGTGTCGCCATGGCCTTCACATCATCGACGTTCACCGAGCCTCCTTGCCGTCCAGTCGTGCAGCCGCTCTGCCGCCTGTTGCATCTGGTTCAAATTCTTCGCCTCGCCTGCGGCTTGCGAGCGCGTCGTAAATCCATCGACTTGCTCCTTATCGCGAGAGTCGAGCCAGTGGTCGAGCGCTTTGCCTTGCAATCCTTGCGGTGCCCCGAGCAGTGCGCCGGCGCGCACCCGCATCAAGGCCGCATAGCGGTCGCCCAGCTCGTCCAGCCGGCCGGCGCGCCGCATGAGCATCGCCGTCGTATCGACCAGCGCACGTTTGCCGAAAGCAATCGCGCGCTGATCGGCACGCGGCGGGCCGAACCGGCCAAGGCCATGCAGGAACGCCAGCGCCGCAGCGATCAGGATCGTCAATGTCAGCGCCAGGAACGGCGGCTCGACCAGAAGCTTGGCCAGATCGTACTTCCGCCCCGCGCCGTGCAGCGTCAGATCGAACATCACCGGCCCGTCGTCGGGCTGCAGCCACGAGATCAGATCGAGCGCGGCCGCCGCCTTGTCGGGATCCCCGAGCGCGGCATTGTTGATCAGATCGGGGTCCGTCAGGATATAGAACTGCTTGTTCCCCACTTGGGTCAGGACGGCCTGGCCTTTCCCGGCTGCAATGACCGGGTGTTCGTCCGGTACCCACTGCAATTCGTCCGGGGCGTTGACGAGCCGGCCCTCGATGTCGAGCTGCTTTGCCGTACTCTGGCCGGCACCGATCTTTGCATCGGCGATCCGACCAAGCCATTCGTTCACCACCGAACCGGGCAATCGCCCGAATTTCATGTTCCATCCTTCGTGCTCCTGCAGCGGCAGGATCTGCCATTTGGGCAGCACGAAGAGGGTGTGCTGGTCCTGGCGAAGTTTTACGATGTGGTCGAGCGCCTCCGGATCGCTGTCGGGCGAGATGGTGACGATCAGCAGCATGTCGGTGCCGAGATCGTCCTCGGTCCGCGCCATGGCCGGCGCTTCGCCGGTGAGCCGCAGCCACTCCGCCAGACCGGCGTAGCCAACGCCGCTTTTCGACAGCGGCGTGGCGCCGCCATTACCGGGTTGCCGGAAATCGGGGGCATAGGTGGACAGCAGGAAGAAACCGGCTGCCGCAAGCAGGCTGGCGAAAATCCCCCAAAACAGCGTTTTTCGATTGAACGGCTCCTGCGCCTCGACCGCCGGTGCGCTCACGTCCAGGCATCCCGGAAGGCAAAACGTTCATAGGCGCCGCGTGCTTGCCGCCAGCCTTCCGCGCCGACCGGCCGGCGCGCGAACAGCGCGGCTTCGACGATGCGGGCGATCTCGGTAAAAGCGCTGCGCGCCCGTGCCGGCAGGGAAGGGGCACTGGCGATGTCGCGCGCGGTAAGCGACGGGCGCAGGAAATCGGGCAGCCGGCCGGCAATATCGGCGACGCTGCGCCGAAGCAGCAGGTGAACTGCTTCGTCATAGTCGCCGCGCGCCGCCAGCGCATCGGCTTCCGACAGCAGGATCTGCGCGGCGCCGGCGTCGGGACGCCAGGTCTCTTCGGCCTCGACCTCGGGCCGCGCGCGCTGCCACGGCAGGCGCCAGGCGATGCCTTTCACCTCGAGGAAGACCAGGAGCAGGATGATGGCGACGCCTGATATCACGGCGCCCCAGAACAGATAGATCATGTAAGGACCGAGCCACGACAAAAGGTCGAGCAGCGGCTTCAGCCAGTCCGGCGGCCGGGGCGGCACATAGGCCGGCAGATCGAACTGGATCGAACTATCCGCGATCAGCTGCTTGTGCAGATTGGTCAGCCATTCGGCTTCCGCTGTGCCTGGCTGTGCCACCGCCACCCGCTCCCCTGCAACCTGTGGTTCCCAGCCGACACTGACAATGCAGCACAAGAATTGCAAGTGGGCTGGACGCCCACCGTTAATCTTGGCAGAACTACTATTAGGGCGCCGTGATACTGCTACGGCGAAACACGGGGGGGAAATCATGGCTTCAACGACACTGGAACGGCCTGAGAAATTCGAGATCGGCAGGGTGTTCAACAACAGCTTCGCCGTGATCGGCCGCAACATCGGCTTGTGCCTTGGGCTCGCGCTGCTGTTTTCAGGCTTGCCGGCGATTGTTCTTCGGCTGTGGAGCCAACCGCAAATAGATGCGGTTCTGCAGGGCGACCCCGGCGCCGCGGCCGATCCCTCGATGATGTTTCGGAATTCATGGATTACGATTATTGCGGGATTGCTATCGTTCGTTTTCGCGCTGCTGCTCCAGTCGGCGCTGGTCCGGGCGACGATCGAGGACTTGAACGGCAAGCGGCCGACCTTTGGCGACTGCATTCAGATAGCCATCCGCAATTTGCTGACGACCCTTGGTATTGGCCTCCTCGTCGCCCTGGGTGCGGGCTTGGCGTCGATAGCTTTGCTGGTTCCCGGCATCATCTTATGGCTCGGATGGTGCGTGGCGGTGCCGGTTCTGATCCAGGAGCGGCTTGGCGTGTTCGGTTCGATGTCGCGCAGCCGTGTCCTGACCAAGGGCAACCGCTGGCCGCTATTTGGCCTGTTCTTGATCCTGATAGTCATCGCGATGGTCATCCAGTGGGTAATGCTGGCGGTCATCATCATGTTTGGCGGGATCATTGCAGATGTGGCGGCAGCCTTGGTGTCGACCGTACTGTCGATGGTGCTGTCGGTGGCCACGGCTGTTAGCTATGTCGAGCTGCGGCAGGTCAAGGAAGGCACCAGCGTCGAAGAACTGTCGCAAATCTTTTCCTGAGGTCGGGTGGAGGCTTTTCACCGACGGCTGGGCTCTCGCGTTGCGCTCACGTAGCCGAGCTTGTTCACGAAGCCTTTGTCTGCTGCGCCGGCAACGCTGCGGCCAGACGCTTCGCCCATTCCTCGATGCCGGTGCGGCTCGCCAACAGGTCCTGCCTGATCTCGATGAGGATGGCGGGAATGCCGCGATCGTCGCCATGGATCGGTATGGCGTAGTCGCCATCGCGGCTGATCACATAAGGCTCGTTCGCCGCGACATTGAGCGCACGGTCGGTGCTCAGGCCGGCAAGCACGGCCTGGCCGAAATCGATTGCCCGATCGTAAAGCACGCCGGCGTGCCAGGACCTGCTAACACCGAGGAAGACCGGCGTGAAGGAATGGATCGTCGCGATCCGCGTCGGTCTGCCCTTCTTCGCCCGGTCGTCGAGATGAGCGGCCACGCGGTCATGAAACGGTGCGAACATGATCTCGGCGCGCCGGCTCCGCTCCGCCGCATCAAGGTCGATATTGCCGGGGATGTCAGTGTCCTCCGACAGCACCGGAATGCTGCCGCTGGAACCAAGCGGCCGGTTGAGATCGATCAAAAGCCGCGAATAGGAGCTGAGGAAAGCCGGAGCATCGAGCAGCTTCGACAGAGTGCGGGTCACTTCGGCGGCGCCGATGTCCCAGGCGATATGGCGATGCGAATGGCTGCTGTCGAGGCCGAGTCGCCCATACTTGGCCGGTATGTGATTGGACGCGTGCTCGCATATCAGAACGATATCGGAACGACCCGTTTCGTTGATCGCTTCGACCACCGGAGGCCAACCTTTAGGCTGAATGGCGCTGGCAACCTGTGCAGCCATCAATAGAGCGTCCGGTAGAGGTCGCAGACAGCCACTGGATCCAGGCCGGCGAGGCGCTCGATCTCGTGCCGCTTGAGGCCGACAAAGGTCTCGACGAAGACCGGTGCGAACCATCCGGTGACGGTCTTGTCGGCGAGGAGTGCGTCGAGTGCCGCCGGCAGCGTTTCCGGCAGCCGCACGAGGCCAAGCTTGTTGCGTTCGGCGGCGCTCATCTGCGTCGGGTCGCCGGTGACCAGCGGCGGCGCCGGCAGCTTGGCCTTCAGGCCCTCCATCCCGGCGCGCACGATGGCCGCCAGCGACAGGTAGGGATTGCCGGTGGCGTCGGCGGCCCGGTATTCGATGTTGTATTGTCGCGCCGGATCGCGCCCGCCGATCGTCACGGTCGGGCAGATGCGCAGGCTGGCCTCGCGGTCGCGATCGGCAAGCCAGGTATAGGACGAGCTCCAGCTATGCGGCTTCAGCCGATAGTAGGACGACACACTCGCCGCCGTCATGGCAGTAATCGCGGGCAAGTGGCGTAGCACGCCGGCACAGAACGAAGCGGCCTGGCTGGAAAGACCGCCCGGCTGTGCCGGATCGTAGGTCGCCGGTTTGCCGGCCTCGTCGACGAAACTGAAATGGATGTGGACGCCGTTGCCGACGGCATCGGGAGCGGTTTTGGGCGCGAAACTCGCCCGCCAGCCGGCAGTGCGCGCCACTTCGCGCGTGATCTCGCGGATGGCGACGGCCCGATCGGCCGCGGCAAGTGCATCGGCTGGCTCGCACGTCACCTCGAATTGGTCGGTGCCGAATTCGGCGATCACCACTTCGGGCGCGACGCCGGCTTCCTCCAGCGCCGCCATCAGATTGGCGGCAAACGGGTCGGCGCGACGCAGTGCGGCGAACGACATCGAATGAGCCGGTGCGAAGTCGGCCTCGATATGGAATTCATGCTCGAAGGCGGCGATAACGGAAAGCCCGGCTGCTGCCTTCAGTTCCGCCAGCGCACCCCTGAGCATGGTCCGCGTGCAGCCGACCCACGGGCTGCCGTCGAGTTCGACAATGTTGCCGGCGACCATGTCGAACGGCGTCGCCGATCCGGTCAGCGCCGTGCGAAACCGCGCGTTGAGATCGGGAATGAGCCGCACGTCGCCGGACGAACCCCACGGATTGGGGTCGACGATCGAGTTGAACGGCGTCAGCGACAGGTTGGCCTGCAGCCAGCCGACGCCGGTCGCCGCGATCTTCTGCAGCCTGCTTTCGACGACCGAGCGGCCGCGCGTGATCGCCGAAAGATCGGTGGTGACGACGGCAACGAGCGGTTCGACGGTCGATGTCATGCAGCTTTTCCCAAGGCTTCGAAACGGGCAGTAACGATGGCGGTATCTGCGACCCAGCAATAGCCGCCGAAGGCCTCGAGCGCGCCATCATGGCGCTCCTGCGAGGCGGCGGCGCAGGCATCCGATACGCAGGTGACGAGATAGCCGCGATCAGCGGCATCGCGCACCGCCATGTCGACGCACTGGTCGGTCATGATGCCAGCGACGATCAGGTAGCGCACGCCGAGGTTCTTCAAGACATAGTCGATGTTGGTCGAGTTGAAGACGCCCGACGACGTCTTCGGCAGCATGATCTCGTCGCCGACCGGCGCCAGCGATGGCACCGGCAGGCCTTCCGGCCGGCTCGGCGCGATATGGATCGGCGTCAGCTTGTGGTCGAGCGAGCGGTCGCGGCCGTCCTCGGTCAGGCTCTGGATGATCGTGTGGATCACCTCGACGCCGTTGGCCCGCGCCGCCGCCAGCAGGCGCTGTTGGCTGGGGATCGTTTGCGATGCCGTCTGCCGGTAGAAATAGTGGTCGGGGCCGCGCTCCGGATGCGCCGGATCGGCGCCGGGCTCCAGCCAGACCCGTTGCATGTCGACCAGCAGCAGCGCGGTTTCGCCGGCCCGGAACGGCTCGTTTCGTTTTGGCAACGCTGGCGTCATGCTTGGGGGTCCTGTGTTGGTGATTTGGGTGAGGCCGATTGGGGTTCCGGACATTTTGCCTGCGTCGTTGTCCTCCGCACCGCGAGATCACGGCATCGATATTGCGCAGAATCTGGAGCGCAGTAATCGTTTCTTTGCTGTGGACAAGAGAGAAATGCCTTTTTTGTAAATGACGCCGCGCCTTCCAGGTCTACTGTCGCCCTTCCGTGAACTCGCTTGCGCGCGCCTCGCCGTTGCGCCACTAGTGCAACTGGGGGGACTTTCAAATGAAAATCTATCTTTGTGCTGCCTTGGCGGCAACAGTCGCTATGTCGGGCTGCGCGTCGGTGGTGCGTGGCACAACCGATAAAATCGCTATCAATTCCGTCCCGCCGGACGCTGCGATAAGAACTTCACTCGGTCATTCATGCCCGGCTTCACCTTGCACGGTCGAAGTAAGTCGGAAGGAGGAGTTCACCGCTTTTGCCGAGAAGGAAGGTTATAAGCCGGGCAGTATTTATATCGGCACGACCATGAGCGGGAAGGGTGCTGCAGGTCTCGCCGGCAATATACTGCTCGGCGGAGTGATAGGAGTAGGCGTGGATGCGGTGACGGGTGCGACGCTCGACCATTCTCCGAATCCCGCACTTATAACCCTGGTTCCAGTCGACGCGCCTGGCGAAAGCACTAAGGCGGTTGTTCCTCCGCCTGCACCTCCGGCAAAGAACAACAGCTCGCACGCGGGGGTGTAGTCTGCTCCTGCAGCAACGCTGTAGTCCGTCAAAACACCCTCCCCACCGTTGCGATTTCACACAGTCTATAGCTACTGTTTGAGCTTTGCCGTGATGCATTCGATCGACGGCAACGGAGTGATGCCGTCTTTTGTTGTCTCTTCCAGGCGCGATTTGTTGTCATCGATAGACGAACAGTAATAAAGTTTCTCCAATATAATTCTTCTGACTGGCTCAAGTGGAAGCGAAATATATTCGAAATAATTTCCCTTGACTGGGAATCCGTTTACATAGTCAAGAGCGCCGTGTAAGCAAGAATCTGTGTAGGTCTTGTTGCCAATTCCGAACTTGGTTCTGTCGACAAAAATCAAACCGACAGACACCCACGTATTTCGGTCAATAAACTTATATGCGGTGCAGCCGTCGCTGTTGAGGCTGGCCTTAGAGGCATACGATTTGTACGCCTGCAGCAACTTCGAATTTTTCAATAATTTTTCAGCATCCCTCGAAAATGTATCATAATTTATTGAAATGACCGAAATTTGCGCCACTACGGGCGCCTCAAACATCTGGAGGATACTTCTATGGTCGACATTGTACCTGCTTATAGATTCAGCTATTTCAGAATTGCCATCGACAATCTCGTACGGTCTCAGATACGATGGCCATACAAAGATCTCCATTCCTTGATCTAAACCTGATAGGTAATGAAGTGCGAAATTTTTAACATTATTGTCGCCGCTACTAGCGCAGTACCCTTTCACAATCACCATCAAAGAGCCGCAACTTATTATAAAAAGTATTTTCCAAAAGTTCTTCGATGCAGGTTTAGCCATACTTCCATCCGTTTTAAATTTTATATGTTGTGCTTTGCATTCGATCTCATCGCTCATGAAACGCCTCATCCGTCATCTCCATCAACGGATCGAGAAGGAACTCGATTACGCGGCGATTCCCCGTCTTGACCTCGGCCGTTACCGACATTCCAGCCGTTAGAAGTACGTCGTTGCCTTCGACGCGAATCGACGTCTCATTCAGCGCGATCCTTACCGGGAAGACCAGCGGCCGGCGGCGTCGCGCGCAGTCTCTTCCTTCGAATTGCGGTGACAGTGCACTATTTTCTTTTCGCCGCCTGCCTCGTTTTCCGGGTTTTCACGGCTTTGCCAATTTGCCTGGCGATGCTCCGCCCACGGGTGTATCGATAACCGCGACATCGGCGACGCGGCAATACTCGATGAGCAGTTCTTGTGGAACACATAGTCTTCGGACGTGAAAACACTTTGGCTCACCCGTACGGTGCTGGGGATGCGGCAGACCGGGAACGCCGGCAAGGTGCACCATGCGGCGGGGGCGAACATGGTAAAAAGTGCACTCACCGTAATTCTGATCTATAGTCCGGACACCAGCCCGAACGCCTACGGCAAGGCGAAGGGCGGATGAAGCGCTTGATAGAGCTCTCTTTTTAGTCATGTGGCGATGTTAAGATGTTAGCCTCCGACCTGACGAAATTTATCGAGCAGGATCATCTGGCTCTCGATGCCTTCGTAAAGGGCGATCCTGAGCCCTTGAAAAACCTCTACTCGCGACAGGACGACGTCATTATTGCCAATCCCTTTGGCCCGCCGGCGAAGGGATGGAGAAAGGCCGCTGAGACCATGGAACGGGCCGCCACCAATTACCGGCACGGCAAGGCCATCGGCTTTGAGCGCATCTCGGAGTATGCGACAGCCGACTTGGGATACATCATCGAGGTCGAGCGGTTCCAATCCAAGGTCGGTGGTGGCAACAAACTGGTGCCGATTGCGCTTCGAGTCACCACCATATTCCGGCGCGAGGAAGGCGCGTGGAGGATCGTCCTTCGTCATGCCGATCCGATAACCTCGGCACGCCCGCCGACGTCCATTGTCGGTGAGTAGAAGGGTTGGGAATTACTGGGAATTACGGTGACAGTGCATTAATTCTTTTCGCCGCGTGCCTCGTTTTCCGGGTTCTCACGGCTTTGCCGATTTGTTCGGCGATACTCTCGGCCCACAGGTACATCGAAAACCCCGACATCGGCCAGCGGCCATGCTCGATGAGCATTTCTTCTGGAACTTACAGTCTCCGGACGTGAAAACACTTCGGCTCGCTCGTACGGTGCCGGGGGATGCGGCAGACCGGGAACGCGGGCAAGGTGCACAATGCGGCGGAGGCGACATGGTAAAAGTGCACTGTCACCGTAATTCATCCTTAGCGGCCAATTTCCCGCGTCGCATCAACAATCTAGGTCATTTTCGGTTTCGCTTTAGGCAGCGCGGCCAGCAAGAGCTGGTGCTGTTTCTTCTTTCTCTTCGACGTGAGGGCTCACCCATTCGTCGGTTATCACGCGGCTGACCAAGGTGCCCGGCACCGCTTTTCTCAAGGCACGCAGCAAAAAGTATAAACCCGCTCGGACAGTCAAGAGGTGTGGTAGGCAGGCCATGCGCAGCCAGCCGCAGCGAGCCGCCAAGACGCGCGAAGCACTTCGGCGGTGTAGGACAGCGGCACGCCAGAACGCGCGCAGGCCAGGCGTTGGCTTGCCCAATTGTGTTTTGACTATTTGGCTGAACGGGCGCGTAAAATATCAGGTTCGCCCGGTCGGGCGAACTAACTCAGGGAGGATGTTATGAAGATGAATCGACGTAATGCTCTCGCCCTTGGTGCCACCTCGTTGGCGGCCCCGCTATTGGTCGCAAAGCCCATTCCGGTAGCGGCCAAGACCTACGGTCCGACTGATGGCAAAGAGATTTTTCCCGGCGTTCGGCTCGTCGAACTGGGAACACGAGACTCCCATATCAAGGGGTACAAGAAAATTGCCATGGAAGACGTCGTCTACCAGCCAAAGGCAACTAGCCCGCTCGGGGATGTCATGGCCGACGATATGGTCTGCACGGTCACTGAAGGCGAGCTGCAGGTCACGGCCGGAGACATGCAGTTCACGGCCAAGGAGGGTGACGTATGGAGCTGCGGCAAGGGTAGCACGAAGGAGGCTGCTACGAACAACGGAACAGCGGTCGCAGTGATGCGGGTGATTAACCTGAAGGCTGCATAAAGTTACCCACACTCTGGCGACTGCAGACGCTCCAGCCGGCTTCGGCCGGCGGGCTTTTCCGGTGCGCCACGGCCTCGATGACCGGACATTTCTGCCGGCGCGCTGTGGCCAGCGCGGCGGCAGACTGAGGCCTTAGCGCACGGGCGAGCCGCCCTTCAGTGGTGGTGGGCGGAAACGCTCTTGACGTATTCGGACACCAGTTCCCTCGGTGCCGACTGACTGACGTCGCCGACGCTAAGGATGCCGACCATCCGCATATTCTTGTTGATCACCGGCAACCTGCGGATTTTCAGTTCTTCCATGTGCCGTACGGCCTTGGCCAGATCGTCGTCTTCGCGGCAGCAGTGAATGCCGGCCGTCATAACATCGCGCGCCGTTGCGATGCGGCCGTCGAAACCATCTTCTGCCAGTCCGTTGCAGACAATATCGCGGTCGGTCACCATTCCGATCAGTCGGTCGTTCTCTCCAATGGGAATCGACCCGATATCCTGGGCTCGCATCATTTTCGCCAGTTCGGTGACAGCGGTTTCGGGGCTGACCCAGTCGACACCCTTATGCATTGCGTCTTTGACTTTCATGGCGGACCTCCCTTGCTGGGTTGGTGAATGTCCCCCTGTCCCATTCTAACGCGGACGGGGTTTGGCTGCCAGAGGTCATCATCCAGACCCGCATTTTGCGGTGGTTGTCATGCGGAATTACGGTGACAGTGCACTTTTTACCCATGTCGCTCCCGCCGCATGGTGCACCTTGCCCGCGTTCCCGGTCTGCCGCATCCCCCAGCATCGATAACCGCAACATCGGCGACGCGGCAATATTCGATGAGCGGTCCTTGTGGAACGCATAGTCTTCGGACGTGAAAACACTTTGGCTCGCCTGTACGGTGCTGCGGCAGACCGGGAACGCGGGCAAGGTTACACGATGCGGCGGGGCGAACATGGTAAAAAGTGCACCGTCACCGTAATTCCGGTGCACTATTTTCTTTTCGCCGCCTGGCTCGTTTCCGGGTTTCGCGGCTTTGCCGATTTGTCCGGCGATGCTCTCGGCCCACGGGTGCATCGACATTGGCGACGCGTCAATACTCGATGAGCAGTTCTTGTGGAACACATAGTTTTCGGACGTGAAAACACTTTGGCTCGCCCGTGGTGCTGGGGATGCGGCAGACCGGGAACGCGGGCAAGGTGCACCATGCGGGGGGAGCAACATGTAAAAAGTGCACTGCCACCGTAATTCCCGAGTGCGGTTAACGAAGTGTGGGATCACATCGCAGGCCGGCTATCTACAACAAACAAAAAATGCGAGGTTTAGGCGCTCGTATCGTTGGTCAGCGATAACAATCCATCGGCAGGTCATCTAGGCGAGCGCTACAAAGTGAAGGGGGGCGGAATTGACAGCAGTATGTAGCGCAATCCTAGCTGCATTTGGCAGCGCCTGGGTGCAATTCCTATCGGATACTGTCTCCACCCTCATCGGGGTCATGGCAGGTTTCGCGGTATCTATCTATCTCAGTAGAAAACAGATTCAGTATGACTCAAAAAAGGATCAAGAGTCGCATATACAACTTAGCATCTCGAATCTGAAGCAGGTCGTTTATTCGTGCGCTTCGAACCTAGAAAACTTGCTTAATATGAAATTCCAGATGATAGGTAACCTGCAGTCCGATTGCGACAAAGTTAGACCCGCAATCAATGAATTTCGACATCCACAGGAAATTGTCGATATTTCAGAGACGCTCAGAACGTTTTTCGTGGGGTTCCCACGAATAGGAGTGATGAAATTTCCGGGTTTATGAGCAATTTAGTGACGTCGTGAACGATATACCCATGCTTCTTTCAATTATTCATAAGACGGAATTTACTCTCGACGATTTGAATAATAGAATTTCTTCGCGCAACTACTTGATAGACAGACACTCTGTGAAGAATATAGATGGACTTAACGCACACGCAGTTCTTTATTTTCACCAGATGATATTGTCAGAATCTTACAACATTATTCAATACGTCGACGACGCTCTATTCTTCTCAGATTTGCTGAGTGAGCAAATTATAAATTACGTGAAATATAAACACCCAGGACAGAAAACTATTACATTTGCTCCGTCGGAACATTTAAAGGCCCTTATGCCTCCAAAAAATTACGTGCAAACTTATCGAGATCAGTTCCGTGATTTTTCAGCGACCCCTAAAACAAAAAAGCAATTTACTCTTGCTGATGCATTCTCGAGGCAAGCCCTGTAGGTCCGGTGCTAGGGGATGCGCATAGACCTCCGCCCCCTTAACCGGAGTGCGGACCGCCGAAATCGAAAATGCACGTAATTCGTTGATTGACTGATTTTATTTACTAAAAGGAAAGTGGCTGGGGAACCTGGATTCGAACCAGGACTAACGGAGTCAGAGTCCGTGGGTCTACCGTTAACCTATTCCCCAGCAGGCGCGTTTGATGACAAACCGCGCGGGCATGGCGACAATGTCGCCGCGCGTGCCTTGTAGCCGCCGCCGGAAAATAGTCAAGCCTGCCCGGCCTTTCAATCGCCGCGTTTTAATCGCGGCGTTCAGTCGCCACGCCTTTCGCGTATCAATTCTCGCTGCGGCTGTATTGTGAGTGCTCGAAGAACAGCACGACGCCGAGCGCGATCAGCAGCGGGATGATCAGGTAGAACAGCCGGAACACCAGGAGCGCTGCCAGTACGCCGACCTGATCCATATGCGACAAGCCGGCGAGAAAAACCACTTCGAACACGCCCAGCCCGCCCGGCGCATGCGAGATCTGCGCGATCGAGAATGACACCAGGAAGACGCCGAGCACGACGAAATATCCGGGATTGCCGGCGGCGGGCAGGGCGAAGAAGATGATCGCCGCCGCCGCCAGGAGCTCGATCGGGCCGACCAGCAATTGCCGCGCGACGATCGGCAGCGCCGGATAGTGCAGCTGGAAGCTGCCGATCCTGAGCGGTCTCAGATGCAGCCAGCTGCCGAAGACATAGGCCGCCACCACGAGCAGCATGGCGAACCCTGCTGCTTGCGATAGCCGATGATGCGGTATGCCGGAAAACCGGTCGATCACCTCGGGCTCGAGCAGCAGCACGATGCCCGAGACGAACAGCGTCGACAGCACGAAGGTGATCCAGCAGATCGCCACCAGAATGCCGACATCCTGGCCGGTCAGGCCCCTGGTGCCGTAGGCGCGGTAGCGGATCACCGCGCCGGAAAACACCGAGCCGCCGATATTGTGCGACAGTGCATAGGTGGTGAACGAGCAGAAGGTGACGAATAGCCACGAGACTTTCTTGCCGATGTGCAGAAGCGCGATGTGGTCGTAGCCGGCGAGCGAGGCATAGGCGATGACCGAGCTCAGCCCCGCGAGCACCCAGCCGCGCGCCGGGATGGCGACGATGCCGTCCCAGACGTCGTCGAGCGAGATGCCGCGCAATTCGTGCAGCAACAGCCACAGCGAGAACACCACCGCGGCGATGCCGATGACGGGCCAGAAATAGCGGCTCCAGTTCATTGCCTGACGATCATGCGTTGCAGCCCGTACCCGTTTTCCGGTTCGCAGCAGGAAAACCGCCCGCGATCCCGAAGGGTTCACCCCTCCATTTCAGAAATGCCTCATTGAAGCCGGCTATTCAACCGGGAAGGCGCCGGAAGGCTCGCCATCATCGGGCCGAGCGCGGGGGCGAGACAATGCCGCCGGCAAAATTCGCCGCGAGCACTCTTGGTGATCCGGCCCGGCGCTGATAGTCTGGCCGCAACTTGAACATGTAAAAGCGCCTGCTGCGTCCGGTCTCGGTTCGCGCGGCGCCGGAAGGAACGACAGTGGAAGACCACGAAGCCGGCGCTGGCGCGCCGGAAGTGGGCGTGTCCAGGGGTTCGCCGACGCCGTCCGGCCAGGCAAGCCCATCCACCGGACGCTACGGCCGTCAGGTGCAGCCCCGGTCCGGCAATGGACAGGCTGGCGACACAACCCAGGACCAGAAGGGCCAGCACCAAAAGGGCCAGGACCAAAAAGGCCCGCATCAGAACGGCAAACCCAAGAAGCGGCGCAAGCGCCGGCGCGGGCGCAAGGTTTTCGCACGCGACGAGGCTCGTCCGCTGGCGGCCGGCACTTCGGTGCCCGCCGCCAATGATGCCCCGGCCGCGCGCCGGCCCCAGCCAGCGGCCTCGCTCGCCGCCCCCTCTTCAATCGCGCAATTGCCTCCAGCCTCGCCAAGGCCGGAGCAAGGTGCCCGCACGCCGCCACCGCTGCAGGAATTGCCGGTGTTTGCCGCGCTCGATCTCGGCACCAACAATTGCCGTCTGCTGGTCGCGGTGCCGACGCGTCATGGCCAGTTCCGCGTCATCGATGCGTTCTCGCGCATCGTCAGGCTGGGCGAGGGCCTTACCGCCAATGGTCGGCTCGGCGAGGCTGCAATGGACCGCGCGGTCGAGGCGCTGAAGATCTGCGGTGACAAATTGCGCAACCGCAAGGTCAGGAAGGCCAGGCTGATCGCCACCGAGGCCTGCCGCACGGCCGCCAACGGCGTCGAGTTCCTCGAGCGCGTCGAGCGCGAGGCCGGCCTGAAGCTCGAGATCATCGACCGCCAGACCGAGGCGCGGCTGGCGGTGTCGGGCTGCGGCTCGCTGGTCGAGCGCGACACGCAAGGCGTCGTGCTGTTCGACATCGGCGGCGGCTCTTCGGAGATCGCGCTGATCGACCTAACCGGTCACCGCTCGCCGAGACTTGCCAACCACATCGTCTCGTGGACCTCGCTGCCGGTCGGCGTCGTCTCGCTGGCTGAGCGTTTTGGCGGCCGCACCGTGACACGCGAGATCTTTGGCGCCATGGTCGAGGATGTCGCAATACGGTTGCGCGCCTTCGACGGGCGCGACCGGCTGAGCCATCTCCTGTCCAGCCCGAAATTCCATTTGCTCGGCACCTCGGGCACGGTGACGACGCTTGCCGGCGTCCATCTCGATCTTGAACGCTACGACCGCCGCCGCGTCGATGGGCTGTGGATGGACCGCGACAGTGTCGACCGCATGGTCGAAAAGCTGGTCGGCTGGGATTTCCAGCAGCGCGTCGCCAATCCCTGCATCGGCGCAGACCGCGCCGACCTGGTTCTGGCCGGCTGCGCCATATTGGAGGCGATCCGCGCCGTCTGGCCGTCCGAACGACTGCGTGTCGCCGACCGTGGCCTGCGCGAGGGCATATTGAGCGAGTTGATGGCCGATGACGGCGTCTGGCGCAACAACGGGCGAGGCAGGGCATGATCCCGAAAAGTGGCATGCTCAAACAAGCAATCAAGCAATGACCAAGAAACCGGAAAGACCGAGTTCGGCCGGCATTCGCGTGCTGAAGACAAAGATCAAGAAGAAAAGCGGCTTGAAGGAATCGTCGCGCCGCTGGCTGCAGCGCCACATCAACGATCCCTATGTCCAGCGCTCGAAGGCCGACGGCTATCGCTCGCGCGCAGCCTACAAGCTGATCGAGATCGACGACAAGCACCATCTGCTCAAGCCCGGCATGAAGGTGATCGACCTTGGTGCGGCGCCCGGCGGCTGGTGCCAGGTCGCCGCCGCACGTACCAAATCGACAGCCCAGCAACCGAACGTCGTCGGCATCGATTATTTGGAGATGGACGCGGTGCCGGGCGCGCCGGTGCTGCTGATGGATTTCCTCGATCCGCAGGCACCCGAGAAGCTGGCCGAGGCGCTGGGCGGTCCGCCGGACATCGTGCTTTCCGACATGGCCGCACCCACCACCGGCCACAAGCGGACCGATCACATCCGCACCATGCATTTGTGCGAGGTGGCGGCCGATTTCGCGCTGTCGGTACTGAAGCCGGGCGGACATTTCCTCGCCAAAACTTTTCAGGGCGGCGCCGAAAACGAATTGCTGGCCAGGCTGAAGCGGAATTTCCGCTCGGTCCATCACGTCAAGCCGCCAGCCTCGCGCGATGAATCGGTGGAGCTTTATTTGTTGGCGAAGGATTTCAAGGGTTAGCGTCGTTTCCTTCTCCCCTTGTGGGAGAAGGTGGCCTCGCGAAGCGAGGTCGGATGAGGGGTGTTCCAGCTTGGCAACACGCTTGCAGTT
This sequence comes from Mesorhizobium sp. M0060, assembly GCF_040323155.1. Taxonomy (NCBI): domain Bacteria; kingdom Pseudomonadati; phylum Pseudomonadota; class Alphaproteobacteria; order Hyphomicrobiales; family Phyllobacteriaceae; genus Mesorhizobium; species Mesorhizobium sp. M0060. The sequence goes on along the minus strand of NZ_JAMYUP010000010.1, from coordinate 85,118 downwards.
GTTATCGCCTCATTTCTTCCAACACCCCTCATCCGGCTCGGCGCTGCGCGCCGAGCCACCTTCTCCCACAAGGGGAGAAGGGAAGGAGCATCAACTCCCGGACGGGCTCACCGGCTCCAATGTCTTCGGCGGTGTCAGCCGGCCATGTCCCGACACGGCATTGCCGGCGTCCGGGGCCAGCCGCATGAACGACAGCGAGGCCGCCGCCGACACCGCCGCCACGATGAAGAAGGCGGTGTGGAAGTCACTCAGCGTCAGTGGGCCGCCATGGATATTGGTCGACACTTCCAGGATGCCGCCGGCCAGCGCCACGCCTAGCGCGATCGCCAGCTGCTGGAACACCGCGGTGATCGGCGTTGCCTTGCTGGTGTCGGCGGCCGAAATCTCGGCATAGGCAAGCGCGTTGATGCCGGTGAAGAACATCGAGCGGATGAAGCCCCCGGCGAGCAGCATGGCGAGGATCAGCCCATAGGGCGTGTCGGGTGTGAACAGGCCGTTGATGGCGATGGACGCGGCAGCGACGAGCGAGCCTAAAATCAGCACACGGCGGAAGCCGGCGACCCTGAAGATCAGCGCGGTGACGAATTTCATGCCTATGGCGCCGATTGCCGAGACGAAGGTGATCATGCCGGACTGGAACGGCGTCAGCCCGAAACCGATCTGGAACATCAGCGGCAACAGGAAAGGTACGGCACCAATGCCGATGCGGAACAGTCCGCCGCCGAGCACCGACGAGCGGAACACCCGATTGCGAAACAGCTCGAGCGCCAGCAGCGGATTCTTGGCGCGGCGCGCGTGCAGCAGATAGAGCACCGCCGACGCCAGACCGACGGCTACGGTGACAAAGCCGGCAGCGGGCGGCAGAGCCGGCAAGCTAACCACCGACAGGCCGAACACGATGCCCGATGCCGCCAACCCGCTCAGCACGAAACCGGTGAAATCGAGCGGCGGCGTCTCGGCAGGATCGGTTTTCGGCAGGAAACGCGTGGCTAGCCAGATGCCGATCAGCCCGATCGGCACGTTGATCAGAAAAATCCAGTGCCAGGAAAAATAGGTCGTGATGAAGCCGCCTACCGGCGGGCCGACCAGCGGGCCGACCAGAGCCGGGACGGTCAGCCACGACATGGCAGAAACGAGTTCGCTTTTCGGCGTCGCGCGTACCAGCACCAGACGCCCAACCGGCGTCCTCATGGCGCCGCCAATGCCTTGCAGGAAGCGTGAGACCACGAAAGCCGGCAGCGAATTGGAAATGGCGCACGCGACCGAACCGACGATGAACACGGCGATCGCGGCACGGAAGACATTCTTGGCGCCGAAGCGGTCGGCCATCCAGCCGCTGATCGGAATGAAGATCGCCAGCGATACCAGATAGGCGGTCAGCGCCAGCTTGAGCGCGATCGGGCTGGTGTGGATGTCGATGGCGATCGCCGGCAACGATGTCGCAATGACGGTCGAATCCATGTTTTCCATGAATAGAGCGACCGCCAGGATAAGCGGAATGGTGCGGTTCACGATGAATCCGACCTTGAGATGTGCGTCGCGATTGCTTGCCGGCCTTGGGGGCCAAACCGACAGGTAGGGCGGTATCATGGCTTGGCCCGGATGTCGCATTAATTTGCTGTCACGTTTGTGCGACCGCAAGTCGTGCAGCACCTGCGGCAAATGCAGCTTTGCCACTACACAACCATCGGCTTTTCAACGGCGACGGGACGTGTTACGAGCCAGCGCCAATCCTGAAAGGGAAGAAGACGAGTCGGCGCTGTCCATTAGGGCGAGCGCCTTTCCTGCATTCCGAGGGCTGGCCATGGCAAAAATCATCGAGACGTCCACCGGCGCATTGGCGCTGACCTTTGACGACGTGCTGCTGCAGCCGGGTCATTCCGAGGTCATGCCCGGCGAGACCGACATCCGCACCCGCATCGCCGGCGACATCGACCTCAACGTGCCGATCCTGTCGGCCGCCATGGACACGGTCACCGAGGCGCGACTCGCCATCGCCATGGCCCAGGCCGGCGGCATAGGCGTCATCCACCGCAATTTCTCGCCGGCCGAACAGGCCGAGCAGGTGCGGCAGGTGAAGAAATTCGAATCCGGCATGGTGGTCAACCCTGTCACCATCGGTCCCGAGGCGACGCTTGCCGATGCGCTGGGTCTGATGCGCACCTACAGCATCTCGGGCATCCCGGTGGTCGAGAACGGCGGCGCCGGCGGCCACACGGTCGGCCGGCTGGTCGGCATCCTGACCAACCGCGACGTCCGCTTCGCTTCCGATCCTGCGCAAAAGGTCTACGAGTTGATGACCCGCGAGAACCTGATCACGGTCAAGGAGAACGTCGATCAGGACGAAGCCAAGCGGCTGCTCCACCAGCACCGCATCGAGAAGCTGGTCGTGGTCGACCGGGACGGCAATTGCGTCGGGCTGATCACCGTCAAGGACATCGAGAAGTCGCAGCTCAACCCGCACGCCACCAAGGACGCGCAGGGGCGCTTGCGCGCCGCCGCCGCCACCAGCGTCGGCGATGACGGTTTCGAGCGGGCCGAGCGCCTCATCGACGCCGGCGTCGACCTTCTGGTGATCGACACCGCGCACGGTCATTCGCAGCGCGTCCTGGATGCGGTGACGCGGGCCAAGAAGCTTTCCAACTCGGTTCGCATCCTGGCCGGCAACGTCGCCACATCAGAAGGCACGCTGGCGCTGATCGATGCCGGCGCCGACGCGGTCAAGGTCGGCATCGGGCCGGGCTCCATCTGCACCACCCGCATCGTCGCCGGCGTCGGCGTGCCGCAGCTCTCGGCGATCATGTCGGCGGTCGAGACGGCGCAGAAATCGGGCGTCTCGGTCATTGCCGACGGCGGCATCAAATATTCGGGCGATCTCGCCAAGGCGCTTGCCGCCGGCGCAAGTGCTGCGATGATCGGTTCGCTGCTGGCCGGCACCGACGAGAGCCCGGGCGAGGTCTATCTGCACCAGGGCCGCTCCTTCAAAGCCTATCGCGGCATGGGCTCGGTCGGTGCCATGGCACGCGGCTCCGCCGATCGTTACTTCCAGGCCGAGGTGCGCGACACGCTGAAACTGGTCCCGGAAGGCATTGAAGGGCAGGTGCCGTACAAAGGACCTGTGTCTGGTGTGCTGCACCAGCTTGCAGGCGGCCTGAAAGCCGCTATGGGTTATGTCGGTGGCCGCGACCTTGCCGATTTCCGCGAGCGCGCCACTTTTGTGCGGATATCCAATGCCGGACTTCGTGAAAGCCACGCCCATGACGTCACGATTACCCGCGAAAGCCCGAATTATCCTGGCGGGGCCTGATCGCCATGCGCCTTGGCGCAATCTGGCGGCAATGATCCTGCGGCTGTCGCGCCACGCCGCCGCACTCTGTTTCGCCACCGTGGCGGTTTTCATCATCATGACGGCGATGGAATTCCTCTATTTTCGCCAATTGAGCGGCGGTCTGCCGTCGCTCGACATGCGCTATGCCGGTTTCACCCCGGATGAGGGCATGGCCTGGCTGACGGCGCTCGGCCGGCGTGGCAGCGAGATCATTCTCGTCTGGCATTACCTGACCTTCGACCTGCTGTTTCCGGCGCTGCTGTCGCTGACGATGGTCAGCCTGATCCTGGCCTCGGGCCGGCGGCTGAAGAATTTCCGTGCGCTGCCTGCGCAAACCCAGTCGATATTCGCAGCTGTGCTGGTGCTGCCCTACCCACTTGCCGACTATGCCCAGAACATCGCCGTGGCTCGTCTTTTGTCCGATTTCCTGTCGGCCAATCCGGATTCGCTGTCCTTTGCCTCAGCGCTGATCGTCACCAAATTCGCGCTTCTGGCGGTGCCGGTGACCATCATTGCGGCTTTTACCCTGATGGCTCAGAAACGGCCTTGAAGGCTGGGTGACAAAGACAGGGGGCGTCTTGAACCAGACCGCGATCTTCTGGCCGATGCTGGCGCAGGTGCTGCTGGTCTATGTCGTCTATGTCGTAATGGGCCGGCGCCGCTATGGTGCGGTCAGATCGGGCGAAGCCAAGACCGGCCAGTTCAAGACGCGCTCGACGGAGCCTGGTTCCAGCGTCACCGTCGCCAACAATCTGAGCAACCAGTTCGAACTGCCGGTGCTTTTCTACGTGTTATGCTTGACGCTGCACGTGACCAATGGCGTCAATTATTTGACCTTGGCACTGATGTGGATCTTTGTCGTCTCCCGCTATCTTCACGCATCGGTCCACTTGACCAGCAATCGGCTAATCCTGCGCAGCAGGGCATTCTACCTAGGCGCGGTAGTTCTCGCACTTGGCTGGATATGGCTGGCGCTGCATCTGCTCGGCTTGGTCTGAGCAGATCAAGGCTGCACGTCGAACAGCGCGATCTTGCGCTTGTCGAACTTGATGGCGAGTTCGCCGCGCACCAGCTTGAGCGCGGCCTCGCCGAAAACGGCGCGCCGCCAGCCTTGCAATGCCGGCACGTCGGCTTCCTCGCCCTCGGCAGCGATGCGGTCGATGTCGTCACTGGAGGCGAGTACCTTCGATGCGACGCCTTCCTTTTCGGCAACGATCCGCAGCAGCACCTTCAACAACTCCGCAGCGGCGCTCGACCCCTCCGGCGGCTGGAAGCTTTTCGGCAGCTTCGGCATCTCTTCCCTGGGCAGGGCAAGGGCAGCGTTGACTGCGCCAAGCAATGCCGTCGCGGTCGAAGAGCGTTCCCAGCCCTTCGGCGTGGTGCGCAGCTTGCTCAGCGCCGCCGCGTCGCGCGGCGCCTGCTGCGCCACTTCGTAGATCGCATCGTCCTTGAGCACCCGGCCGCGCGGCACGTCGCGCTCGCGCGCTTCGCGTTCGCGCCAGGCGGCCACCGCCTGCACGATCGCCAGTTCCTGCGGCTTGCGCAGCCGCATCTTGAGCCGCTTCCAGGCATCCTCGGGATGCGGATCGTAGGTCTCGCGCGAGGTCAGCACGTCCATCTCCTCGTTCAGCCAGTGGGCGCGGTTTTCCCGCACCAGTTCGGCGCTGAGGTGGTTGTAGACCTCGATCAGGTGGGTGACGTCGGCAAGTGCGTAATCGAGCTGCTTTTCGGACAGCGGCCGGTGGCGCCAGTCGGTGAAACGCGAGGACTTGTCGAGCCGCGCTCCGGTGATGCGCTGCACCAGCTGGTCGTAGGAAACGCTGTCGCCGAAGCCGCAGACCATCGCCGCCACCTGGGTGTCGAACACCGGATGCGGCACCAGATCCCCGAGATGCACGATGATTTCGATGTCCTGGCGCGCCGCATGGAAGACTTTGACGATCGCCTCGTTGGCCATCAGCCTGAAGAACGGCTTCAGATCGATTTCGGGCGACAGCGGATCGATCAGTGCCGTCACCCCGGGCGCTGCCATCTGGATCAGGCACAGGATCGGCCAGAAGGTCGTTTCGCGAATGAATTCGGTATCGACGGTGACGAATTCCGCCTTTTCGAAAGCGGCAATAACGGTCTCGAGTTCTTTCTGGGTGGTGATGACGTGCATCAAATCGCTTTTGGCAAAGGGCAGGGTCTCTTTCAATTTCAGCCGCGCGCGCTTTCGTCAAGCGTAAGCACCTTTATCGGGGCTTTGCGGGCTCATCGGGATCAGCGTTCCTCTTCGCCAACCGAGCAAAAACCGTCGACGTGCGCAACAGGGCGGTAAAACGGCTGCGATGGCTCGCCGGCACGGCAGACCGCGCCCGCATCCGGTAAAGGATGACGGCCACGAAGACCGCATAGACGATGGCGCTGAACACGAACAGCGCGCTCGGCCCGAAATATTGCATCGCCGTCGAGGCGGCGAACGGGCCGCCAATGGCGCCGAAGGAATAAAACAGCATCAAGGCTGCGTTGATCAGCACGAACTCGCCCTTGTCGGCGCGGTCGTTGGAATGCGCCGCCGACAGCGAATAGAGCGGCATGGCGAAGCAGCCGAAGATGAAGACGAGCACGAAGTTGAGGAACGGGCTGCCGCCTGCCACGAACGCCAGCGCCAGCGCCGCCACCATCGCACAACACGTCGTCATCAGCAGAACCGAGCGCCGGTCCCAGCGGTCGGAGAGATAGCCAAGCGGGTATTGGATGATGGCGCCGCCGAAAATCCCGACGCTGACGAAGGTGACGACGTCGGCGACCGACATGCCGATCTGCTCTGCATAGACCGGCGACAGGGTGCGGAAGGCGCTGTTGGTGACGCCGACGGCGATGCAGCCGAAGCAGCCAAGCGGCGAGATCCGCCAGACGCGCGCCAAATCGAGCTTGACGTCTTCCGGCGGCGTCGGGTTGGAGCGGTCGCCGAGCGAAACCGGCACCAGCGAAACGGTGATCATCATCGACATGATGGCGAAGATGGCAAAGCCGCCGGCGCCGAAGATCGGGATCAGGAATTGGGCGCCCGTCACCGAGCCGATATCGACCATGCGGTAGATGGCAAGCACCCGCGCCCGGTCGGTGTTGGTGACGCCGGAATTCAGCCAGGCTTCCATGATGGTGAACAGGCCGGCAAAGCAGAACCCGCCGGCAAAGCGCACGGCGCACCACATCACGGGATCGATGACCAGCACCAGCAGCAGCGTTCCCGCCGAGGCGATCGCCGCCAATGCGGAAAAGGCGCGCACATGGCCGACGGACTTCATGATGCGGGTGACGGCAAGGCAGCCGAGCAAAAAGCCGGCGAAATAGAACGTGCCCATCAGACCGATCGAGGAGGCGGGAAAACCTTCCTGCGCACCGCGCAGCGCGATCAAGGTGCTCTGCAGGCCGTTGCCGCCGAGCAGGATGCCGGCGGCGATCAGGAGCGGGATCAGCGGGCGGATGGAGGACATGAAGGGAAAGCCTGTCGTTGATCCTTCTTGAACCATCGCCTTTGCCAATACCAGCGGCAATTCCCGGTGGCGTTGGGGCCAGCCAGGGCCACGGGTGCCTCAGCTTCTATTTTTACCGAGCTGGGAACTTGCGCTACCGCGTGGCGCTGGATGCTCCGCGTTGGGAACCCAAGGCGTACCTTTGTAGTTCAGTGCTGGTGGGCGAATGCGCGTCTTGTGAGCTGCCGGTGTGTGGAGGACGGTGTCGGGCATCGATGTCGTTTCTGCTGCCCGGCCTGAAGCTCCAGAGGGAGGTCCGCCATCATGAAGTATCATCCCGCATTTGCTGCATTTGCCGTGGCTGCAGTTCTGGCGGCCGGCCCGGCGCGGGCCGTCGACCTCGCTATTGTTTCGGGCGATACCGGTAACGGCCAGAGAATCCTTCGCGAGATACTCGATCAATACGAGAAGAAGACCGGCAACAAGGTTACCGTCGTTCCGGTGCCGCCCTCAGGGACGGACCAGTTCGGCCAATACAGGCTCTGGCTCGCCGCCGGGAGCAGCGACGTCGACGTCTATCAGACGGACGTCATCTGGGCCCCGCAGCTCGCAAAACAGCTCGTTGACCTGACCGAGGCGACCAAGGATGTCGTTGGCGCCCATTTCCCATCGATCATCCGATCGCAGACCGTCGATGGCAAACTCGTCGCCTTGCCTATATTCACCGATGCGCCGGCGCTCTATTACCGCAAGGACCTCCTCGACAAATACGGCGCCAAGGTCCCAACCAACTGGACCGAACTTGCCGACACCGCCAAGCTGGTCATGGACAAGGAGCGCGAGGCCGGCAACAAGGACATGTGGGGCTTCGTCTTCCAGGGCAACGCTTATGAGGGGCTGACCTGCGATGCACTCGAATGGGTGAAGTCGAACGGCGGCGGCCAGATCATCGAGCCGGACGGCACGATCTCCATCAACAACCCGCAAGCAGCCGCTGCCCTCGAAATGGCGAGGGGCTGGGTGGGAACGATCTCGCCTCCCGGCGTTCTGGCCTATCAGGAAGAAGAGTCGCGCGGTGTCTGGCAGACCGGTAACGCCGTCTTCATGCGCAACTGGCCCTACGCCTACGCGCTTGGCAACAGCGAAAGCTCCCCCATCAAAGGCAAGTTCGAGGTGACGACGCTGCCGCCGGGGTCGGGTGAGGGCGCCCGCCCGGCAGCAACGCTCGGCGGCTGGAATCTCGCGGTTTCCAAATATTCGAAGAACCCGGACGCAGCAATCGAGCTGGTCAAATGGATCGCCTCGCCTCAGATGCAGAAGTACCGCGCCTTGAAGGGGGCATATCTGCCGACCATCCAGGCGCTCTACGACGATGCCGACATCGCCAGCGCGCAGCCGGTCATTCCGCGCTGGAAGGAAGTCGTCCTCAACGCGGTGCCGCGTCCCTCGGCCCAGGCCAAGAGCAGGTACAACGAGGTATCGAGCGAGTTCTGGACCGCCGTCCACAACACCATGTCCGGCGAGGGCGCGGCCGCCGACAACCTTGCCGATCTCGAGTTCTCCTTGACCAGGCTCAAGGGCGCCGCCTGGTGATCTCACCGCGCCGAGGCTCACTGCTGGCGCGTCAGCGCACGCGATCGGCATGGCTGTTGCTTGCCCCGATGCTCATCGTACTCGCCGCCGTTGCCGGCTGGCCCTTGATGCGCACGATCTATTTCGGCTTCACCGATGCCTCGCTCGCCGACCTCGAAGCCCGTCGCTGGATTGGCTTCGCCAACTATTTCTCGGTCCTGCAAATGCCGAGCGGCCGGGTCATTTATGACGGGCTGTTCGTCGACCCGGTCTGGTGGCGCGCTGTCTGGAACACGGTGCGCTTCGCGGTGATTTCGGTCACCTGCGAGACAGTGCTCGGCATGATCGTCGCGCTGGTGCTCAACACCCAATTTCGCGGCCGCGGCGTCGTGCGCGCCGCGATTCTAATCCCTTGGGCGATCCCGACGATCGTCTCAGCGAAAATGTGGCAGTGGATGCTCAACGATCAGTTCGGCATCATCAACGACGTCCTTCTCAAGCTCGGCCTGATCAGCACCAAGATCGCCTGGACGGCCAGCGCCGACACGGCGATGGTCGCCATCCTCGTTGTCGACGTCTGGAAGGCGACCCCGTTCATGGCGCTTCTCATTCTCGCCGGCCTTCAGATGCTTCCGCAAGAAATCTACGAGGTCGCCAAACTCGACGGCGTCAGCCCGTGGAAAGTGTTCTGGAAGATCACTTTGCCGCTCATCCGACCGGCGTTGATGGTAGCCATGATCTTCCGCGGTCTCGATGCGCTGCGCATCTTCGACCTGATCTACGTGCTCACGCCAAACAACATACACACCAAGTCGATGTCGGTGTTTGCCCGCGAGAGCCTGTTTGAGTTCGACAAGTTCGCCTACGGTTCCGCTGCATCGACGCTGCTCTTCCTCATCCTCGCTCTGCTGACCATGCTCGTTCTCTGGCTCGGCCGGATAAGGCTGGACAAGGATTACTGATGATATGGGGACTACTGATCATGTTGGACTACTGATCATGTGGATCGTCAAGCGCACCGCTTTCTACCTCCTCGTCGCCGTCATAGTCATCGTCGCGGTGTTCCCGTTCTACTACGCTATCATCACCAGCCTGAAATCGGGGACGGCACTCTTCCAGATCGACTACTGGCCGAAGACGATTAGCTTCAGCAATTACAGGACCGTTTTCACCGAGGGGACCTTCCTGCGCAACCTCGTGAACTCGCTGTTCATCTCGAGCGTCGTTGTCGCCATTTCGCTGTTCCTCGGCGTCACCGCCGCCTATGCGCTAGCACGCATCCGCTTCCGCGGTCGCTCGGCTCTGCTCCTCATTATCCTGTCCGTCTCGATGTTCCCGCAATTGGCGGTGCTTGCCGGGCTTTTCGAGCTGATCCGGGCCTTCGGCCTCTACAATTCGCCGTTCGCGCTGATCTTCTCCTACATGATCTTCACCTTGCCGTTCACCGTCTGGGTGCTCACCGCCTTCGTTCGCGACCTGCCGATCGAGATGGAGGAAGCGGCGATCCTCGACGGTGCTACGCCCTGGATCATCATGAGCCGCGTCTTCCTGCCGCTGATGTGGCCGGCGCTGGCGACCACCGGGCTTCTCGCCTTCATCGGTGCGTGGAACGAGTTCCTGTTCGCTCTGACGTTTACCTCCAACAACGAGCAGCGAACTGTGCCGGTCGCGATCGCGCTGCTCTCCGGCAGCTCGCAGTTCGAGATCCCGTGGGGCAACATCATGGCCGCATCGGTGATCGTCACCGTGCCGCTCGTCATCCTTGTCCTGATCTTCCAGCGCAAGATCATCTCCGGCCTCACCGCAGGCGGGGTCAAGGGATGAGGTGCATTAGTTGAACTGCCGGCACAGAGCAGCAGACTCAGATTAACGCCTCTCGCATGAATTGATGCCGGCGGGACAGGGGCGGGAAGAAACGCGAACTCGTGCCGGCGCCGCTTGCCTTGACAAATGCACCCTCTCATGTGCTTTTCGCGCAAATTTTCGGGCCGGGCCATCATGCCTCGGCCACAACCCAGCACCCGGACTTTAAGAATGACAATGCATCGTTACCGCAGCCATACCTGTGCCCAATTGAGGAAGGTCGATGTCGGCTCGACCGTTCGCCTGTCGGGTTGGGTGCATCGCGTGCGCGACCATGGCGGCCTGCTGTTCATCGATTTGCGCGACCATTACGGCCTGACCCAGATCGTCGCCGATCCGGATTCGCCTGCCTTCAAGATCGCCGAGACGCTGCGTGGCGAATGGGTCGTCCGCGTCGACGGCGAGGTCAAGGCGCGCCTCGCCGACACGGTGAACCCCAATTTGCCGACCGGCGAGATCGAGATTTTCGCGCGCGAGATCGACGTGCTGTCGGCGGCCAAGGAATTGCCGCTGCCGGTGTTCGGCGAGCCAGATTATCCGGAGGATATCCGCCTCAAATACCGCTTCCTCGACCTGCGCCGCGACACGCTGCACAAGAATATCGTGGCGCGGACGAAAATCATCGCCGAGATGCGCAAGCTGATGGGCGAGGTCGGCTTCACCGAATTCTCGACGCCGATCCTGACCGCCTCGTCGCCCGAAGGGGCGCGCGACTTCCTGGTGCCGTCGCGTATCCATCCCGGCAATTTCTACGCGCTGCCGCAGGCGCCGCAGCAGTACAAGCAGCTGATCATGGTGTCTGGCTTCGACCGCTACTTCCAGATCGCGCCGTGCTTCCGCGACGAGGATCCGCGCGCCGACCGCCTGCCGGGTGAATTCTACCAGCTCGACGTGGAGATGAGCTTCGTCGAGCAGGAGGACGTGTTCAACACCATGGAGCCGGTCATGCGAGGCGTTTTCGAGACCTTTGCCGCCGGCAAGCCGGTGACGCAGAAGTTTCCGCGCATCGCCTACGACGTCGCCATGCGCAAATACGGCACCGACAAGCCGGACCTGCGCAACCCCATCGAAATGCAGGCCGTGTCCGACCATTTCCGCGATTCCGGCTTCAAAGTGTTCGCCGACATCCTTGCCAACGATGCGAAGGCCGAGGTCTGGGCCATTCCGGCGAAAACCGGCGGTTCGCGCGCCTTTTGCGACCGCATGAACTCATGGGCGCAAGGCGAGGGCCAGCCCGGCCTCGGCTATATCTTCTGGCGCAAAGAGGGCGACAAGCTCGAAGGCGCCGGGCCGCTGGCCAAGAACATCGGCGAGGAGCGCACCGAGGCTATCCGCCTGCAACTCGGCCTTGCCGATGGCGATGCCGCCTTCTTCGTCGCCGGCGACCCGAAGAAGTTCGTCTCCTTCGCGGGAGCGGCGCGCACCCGCGCCGGCGAGGAGCTCAACCTTGTCGACCGCGACCGCTTCGAACTGTGCTGGATCGTCGATTTCCCGTTCTTCGAATGGAACGAGGAGGAGAAGAAGATCGACTTCGCGCACAATCCGTTCTCGATGCCGCAGGGTGGCATCGATGCGCTTAACGGCGAGGATCTGCTCGGCATCAAGGCGTTCCAGTACGATATGGTCTGCAACGGTTTCGAGATCGCTTCGGGCGGCATTCGCAACCATCTGCCCGAAACGATGGTCAAGGCATTCGAGACTGTTGGCTTGGACCGCGCAACCGTCGAGGAGCGCTTCGGTGGCCTCTACCGTGCCTTCCAGTATGGCGCGCCGCCGCATGGCGGCATGGCGGCCGGCATCGACCGCGTCGTCATGCTTCTGGTCGGCGCCAGGAACCTCCGCGAAGTGACGATGTTCCCGATGAACCAGCAGGCCTACGACCTGTTGATGAACGCGCCGTCGGAAGCCAGCCCGCAGCAACTTCGCGAATTGTCACTGCGCGTCGTGGCGGCGAAGAAAGAGGTTTAGGAAACGCTCTGAACCGGTTCTGTGGATTCATAAAAAAGCCCGGCATCACTGCCGGGCTTTTTGCTTGAAGGCTGTATCGATCAGTCTTCGTTCGCCGTAACCGTCACGCCCAGCGTTTTCGGCAGGTCGAGTGGGTTGGACATGGCGCCCGCCATGATCAGCGCGAACGGCACCGCTGCCGGCGGCTCGGCCGAGACCTCGATGCTTTGCGGGTCGTCGAGGAATTTGTTGACCGCGGCCGAAACCTGCGCCGTCAGTTCCGGATTGTTGAGCTGCGCCATGCCGAATGGCACGATCGCCTTGGCCTGGTTGGCGATGTCCTTGCCGGACATGCCCTGCTGCTTGCCGGCATAATCCAGCACCTTTTTGGTCAGCGAATCGTCATCGAAGCGGATCGAGGCGCTGTTGAACGAAAGCTGCTGCAGCAGCCCGAGCATGGCCATGCCTTGCGCCGAATTGTCGGCGCCTTCGGGTTGCGCTGCCATCTTCTTTTGCATCTCCTGCAGTGACTTGATGACGTCCAGCGTGTAGCCGCCGAGATTGAAAGTCATGCCGAACGTGCCGGCATTGTCGACCGAAATTTCATATTTCGACAAGTCCATCCTGCCGTCGGTAGGCTGCCAGGTACCTTCCATCTCAAGATTGCCTGAGATGTTCTGGTAGCCGAGCGCGTTGATGACTTCCTTGGACTTCGGATCTTCGACCAGCGTCAGGTCGGCAGTGAATTTTTCCGTGGTGCCGGAAAACTCCATGGCCTTGCCGTCGGCCGGCGGCGTGATTGCGATGGCAAGCCCGTCCATCGAGAACGCGGTCTTGTCGGCAACCTTGACCGTCATGTTGTCGAGCTCGGCCGATTTGTACATCATCAGCGAGCCCAGCGGACCGCTTGCACCTTCGGCCGGCACCGTCATGTCGTGGATGACGAAGGGGCTGAGATTGAGCGTGACGCCATCCTCGCTGTGTTCGAACGGCGAAGTCGATACGGTCGCGATTTGATAGCCGCCATTGGCTTCGGTCACGCCTTCGAGCTTGACGTCACCGATCTTGAGCGCCTCCTTTTCGGCCGCCGGTTTGACCGCTACGCCTTGCAGAACCATGCTCGAGGTGTCGCCGGTTACTCCGGTCCAGGAGAGGTCGACGCCCTGGGCGGCGAGGGCAGCCTTCAGTCGGTCGGCGACCGCGGTATCCTGCGCGAAGGCCGCATTCAGCGGCAGCGTCAGCAAAAAGGTCGAAAAAGCCAGTCTTTTAAGTGTCGAGTTTCTGATCGTCATCGAGAGCTCCCCTGAGAGTGTCCTGAAATTCTTTTCTTCGCGTCGTCACCATTCAGCGACGAACTGGACCGGAAAAAGGCGGGCCTCGGCACAATGGTCGAAAATAGCGGCCAAAGGCAAACCCGATCCATCAGGCTTGCGATAGAAGCAGACGGATTGATGTTGGCCGGCGTCGCGACGCTTCCAATTCCTGTTGCATAGGAGGACGTATGCTGGCGCCTCTTGCCGCGAATCACCCGCTCGGCTAGTGCCAGCCGATGGGAAAAAGGCTTTTGCCGCCTGAAACTGGCGGCGGCGACAATATCGAGCCGGTCGATCTGAAGAAGGCGCTGGAAGAGCGCTATCTCGCCTACGCGCTGTCGACCATCATGCACCGGGCGCTGCCCGACGTGCGCGACGGACTGAAGCCGGTGCATCGCCGCATCATGCATTCCATGCGCCTGTTGCGGCTCAACCCCGACCAGGGCTTTGCCAAATGCGCCCGCATCGTCGGCGAGGTGATGGGCAAATTCCATCCGCACGGCGACCAATCGATTTATGACGCACTGGTGCGGTTGGCGCAGGATTTTTCGATGCGCTATCCGCTGGTCGACGGGCAAGGCAATTTCGGCAATATCGACGGCGATAATGCCGCCGCCATGCGCTACACCGAAGCGCGCATGACGGAAGTGTCGACGCTGCTGCTGGAAGGCATCACCGAGGACGCCGTCGATTTCCGCCCGACCTACAACGAGGAAGACGAGGAGCCGGCCGTGCTGCCCGGCGCCTTCCCGAACCTGCTTGCCAACGGCTCGTCCGGTATCGCCGTCGGCATGGCGACCTCGATCCCGCCGCACAATGCCGCCGAGCTTTGCGACGCCGCGCTTCACCTGATCGATCATCCGGATGCGCCCGTCACCAAGCTGATGGACTTCGTGCAGGGGCCGGATTTTCCGACCGGCGGCATCATCGTCGACAGCCGTGCCTCGATCCTCGATGCCTATGAGACCGGCCGCGGCGGCTTTCGCGTCAGAGCGAAATGGAGCCAGGAGGACCAGGGCAGAGGCACCTGGAACATTGTCGTCACCGAAATCCCCTACGGCGTCCAGAAGGCCAGGCTGATCGAGAAGATCGCCGAGCTTTTGATGGCGCGCAAGCTGCCGCTGCTCGAGGATGTCCGCGACGAGAGCGCCGAGGACATCCGCGTCGTACTGGTGCCGAAGAGCCGCTCGGTCGATCCCGGCATCATGATGGAATCGCTGTTCAAGCTGACCGAGCTCGAAAGCCGCTTTCCGCTCAACATGAACGTGCTGTCGCGCGGCAAGGTGCCGAACGTGCTGTCGCTGAAGGGCGTGCTCAAGGAGTGGCTGGAGCACCGCCGCGACGTCTTGATCCGCCGCTCCAAGCACCGCCTCGGCGAAATCGAGAGGCGGCTGGAGATCCTCGCCGGCTACCTGATCGCCTACCTCAACATCGACGAGGTGATCAGGATCATCCGCGAGGAGGACGAGCCCAAGCAAGTGATGATGGCCCGCTGGTCGCTCACCGACACCCAGGCCGAGGCCATCCTCAATATGCGGCTGAGGGCGCTGCGCAAGCTCGAGGAATTCGAGATCCGCGAGGAATTCAACGGCCTGAGCGGCGAGAAGAAGCAAATCGAGGCGCTGCTCGCATCCGATGCCAAACAGTGGGCGACGATCAAGTGGGAAGTCGCCAACGTTCGCCAGAAATACGGGCCCGAGACCGAGATCGGCAAGCGCCGGACCGAGTTCGCAGATGCACCCGAACATGACCTGACCGATATCGCCCATGCCATGATCGAGCGCGAGCCGGTCACCGTCGTCGTTTCGGAAAAGGGCTGGCTGAGGGCCATGAAAGGTCATCTGACCGACCATTCGACTCTGACCTTCAAGGAAGGCGACAGCCTCAAGCTCGCCTTCCACGCCCAGACGACCGACAAGGTGCTGGTCTTCACCACCGGCGGCAAGTTCTACACGATCGGCGCCGACCGGCTGCCGGGTGGGCGCGGCCATGGCGAGCCGATCCGCATCATCGTCGACATGGACAATGACCAGGACATCGTCACCGCCTTCGTCCATGACCCCAAGCGCAAGCTGCTGCTGGTTTCGCATGACGGCAACGGTTTCATCGTGCCGGAAGAGGAGGTCGTGGCCAACACCCGCAAGGGCAAGCAGGTGATGAACGTCAAGGCGCCCGACGAGGCCCAGCGCTGCGTGATCGTCACCGGCGACCATCTCGCCATCATCGGCGAGAACCGGAAGATGCTGGTGTTCCCGCTGGCCGAGATACCGGAGATGGGGCGCGGCAAGGGCGTGCGCCTGCAGAAATACAAAGATGGCGGCGTCCTCGACCTCAAGACCTTCACGTTCGCAAGCGGCCTATCCTGGCAGGATTCGGCAGACCGCATCTTCACCAAATCGCGTGACGAGCTTGCCGAATGGATCGGCGCCCGCGCCTCGGCCGGCCGCATGGTGCCGAAGGGGTTCCCGAGGACTGGCAAGTTCGGGTGAGGCTGCAATCTCCCCCCTTGAGGGGGAGATGTTGCCGAAGGCGACAGAGGGGGTCGGCACGTCCTGACGCGACCCCCATCGCCAACGGAGGCAGCTGGCGCTTCACGCGCGGCAACCCCCTCTGGCCTGCCGGCCATCCCCCCACGAGGGGGGAGATCAGCAGCTTCCCTGTCACCATTTGGAATGTCGTCACGATTGCTGCACTATATCAGTGCATAAGCGATGGGATGGGCCAGGGAGAGTTGGGCGCTTGAAAGAAGCCAGAATCCAGAAACCGGAGCGGCAGCAGCGCCTGTTCGGCCTGTCGACGCCGCTCAGGGCCGCCGTCATTCCGCCGCTGTCGGCGGCGCGCTGGCTCCTGGTGCTGATCGTCGCCGCCGGCGTCTATTTCTTCCACGGCTTCCTGTTCCCGGTCCTTGCCGCCCTGGTGATCGCTTTCGCCAGCTGGCCGCTCTATCGGCGGCTGCTCGCCGGCGTCGGCGGCAACCGCACGATCGCCGCGACGCTTGCGATCCTTTTCATCCTGACCTTCCTGGTAGTGCCGATCGCGCTTGCCGGCACCTACGCCATCAACGAGGTGCGCGAATGGGTCGGCTGGGCGATCGAGACCAACCGCTACGGCGCGCCGACGCCGCACTGGATCGCCACGCTGCCTGTAGTGGGCGAATGGCTGAACGAGCAGTGGACGGTCAATCTCGGCCATCCCGGCGGTATCGGCGAACTGATCCAGCTGATCAGCGGTGCCAATATCGGCAGCATCTATCGCGGCGTGCTTGCCGCCGGCGGCAGCGCTTTCGGCCTTTTGCTGACGCTGCTGTTCATGATGATCGCGCTGTTCTTTGCCTATCGCGACGGCGAGCATTTCGCCGGGCAGGTCGACCGCCTCGGCGAACGCATCCTGCCGGCCAGATGGGAACGGATCTCACGCGTGGTGCCGGCGACGATCTCGTCGACGGTGACCGGCATGACCGTTATCGCCATCGGCGAAGGACTGGTGCTGGGCATCGCTTACTGGCTGGCCGGCGTGCCGTCGCCGGTGACGCTCGGCGCGCTGACCGGCATCATGGCGCTGATTCCCGGCGGCGCGCCGCTGTCCTTTACGCTGGTCTCGATCTATCTCGCCGCCAGCGGCTCGCCGATGGCCGGCCTGGCGCTGTTCATCTGGGGCGCGGTCGAACTCTTCATCGTCGACAAGACATTGCGCCCGAAGCTGGTCGGTGGCCCGATAAAGCTGCCCTTCCTGCCGACTTTTTTCGGCCTGATCGGCGGCGTCAAAACGATGGGTTTTCTCGGCCTGTTCATCGGCCCGGTGCTGATGGCCCTGCTGGTCGCGATCTGGCGCGAATGGCTGCGCGAGGTGGAACTGACCGATGAACTCGCTGCCGCCGAACCGACGGAGCAGGATGACGCACCGCCGCAGATCGAAATTGTCGCCGACCGCGCCGCCGCGAAAAAGAATCAGGCCGGGTGACTGACGGCGAGCGTGGCGCGGCGCTTGCGCCCCTCGTGCAGCTGCCAGAGCGAATGGCCGATCAAAGTGACGATGAGGATCGCGCCACCGATAAGGCTGTTGCGCGACGGCGTTTCGGCGAAGATCATCCACACCCAGACCGGCGCCAGCACGGTTTCGAGCAGATAAAACATCGCCACTTCCGGCCCGGAAATGTATTTAGGCCCGTTGGCGAGGCAGAAGAACGAGATCGGCATGATGACGGCGCCGTTGAAGACGATCCACCACGGTGCGCTGACCTGGAAACCAACCTTGGAGACCATGAGGGCGGCGACGGCAAGCGGCAGGACGACTCCGATCAGCGCGGTGAAACCCATATCCTTGCCGCTCGCGCGAGAGATGGTGATGGCCGCGGCGATCATAAAGGCCGAGCATAGCGCCATCAGGTCGCCGAAGAGATGCCCGGTTCCGACGGAATCGCCGACGATGATCACGACGCCGGCGATCATCAATGCCAGCGCTGCAAGCGTCAGTGGCCGTGGCCTCTCCTTCAGGAACAGCCACGACAAAAGGGCCGCGAACATGGTGGTGAAGGCCAGGATGAAAACGAGGTTTGCGGTCGAGGTGTTGTAGACGCCGGTAATAAAGGCGATCGAGCCGAGCCCGTAGAGGGCGGCAACGACAAGCCCCGACCAGCCCGGGATAAGCTGCGGTGCGTTTGTGCTCAGCGACCGCCAGACCGCCCAGATAATGAGGGTTGCGACGAAGGTTGTGCCGGTGCGCAACAGCAGGATCGTCCATGCCTCGCCGTCGGCGAGCCGGATCAGCGGAATGTCGACAGTCAGCGTCAACCCCCCGATGGCGGTGATCAGAAGGCCTTTCTGGTGGTCGTTGTGGGAAGACATGCCGCAATTCTCGCGATGAGCTTGGAGGCGCAAAATTTGACCCGCCCGGTCTTCCAGCCGATCGGCCGGAAGCCCAGCGGCATCCTCCTCGAAACAATCTAAGAGTGAATACCGAAAGCGGAAATCAGCGCGAAACCGCTTCGTGATTGTAGCGTTCCCAGCCTTTCGGGCCGAGATGCTCCTGCGGCTGGAAGCGCATCTTATAATTCATCTTGCGCGAGCCGTTGACCCAGTAGCCCAGGTAGACATGGGGCAGGCCCATCGCCCTGGCGCGGGCGATGTGGTCGAGGATCATGAAGGTGCCGAGCGAACGGTCCACGAAGTCCGGGTTGAAGTAGGAATAGACCATCGACAGGCCATCGGCCATCTTATCGGTGAGCGCCACGGCGATCAGTTCACCCTGGCCCTTGCCGGTGATGAAACTGTCGGGCCCGCGGCGGCGGTATTCGATGACCTTGGTGTCGACATGGGTATCCTCGATCATCATGGCGTAGTCGAGCACGGTCATGTCGGACATGCCGCCACGGCGGTGGCGGGCGTCGAGATAGCTGCGGAACAGCGAATACTGCTCGGTGGAGGGTTCGGCGTCGTGCATGGCGCCGACCAGATCCGAATTATGCTGTATGACCCGTTTCATGTTGCGGCTGGCGGTGAATTCCTGCGCCAGGATACGCACCGACACGCAGGCGCGGCAGGTCTCACAAGCCGGCCTGTAGGCGATGTTCTGCGACCGCCTGAAACCGCCTTGCGTCAACAGATCGTTCATCTCGGGGGCCTTGTCGCCGACCAGGTGTGTGAACACCTTGCGCTCGAACTGGCCCTCGAGATAGGGACATGGCGAGGGCGCGGTCAGAAAGAACTGTGGCGACTGGGTCGGGTGCTGCGTCATCGAGCCTTGGAAACACTCCTGCGAATCGCTCTACCTTTGGCGCGGATGCCGAAAAATTCAACAGGATTGTGAAGGCCTGGGTGATTGGACGTCTTCACTTTTGTGCGCAAAGGCTGCGGCCGCGCTTCAAAGCCGCTCAGCGGCCGCTGCGGCTGACGACCGTGCCGAGCAACAGGTCGTGCAGCGTGCGCTTGCGGTCGGAAAACAGGCTCACCAGCAGGACCAGCGGCGAAAGGATGACATTGCCCGCCCAGAACAGCACCGAATGCACGACGGCGGTCAGCCCGTCGATGCGGCTGCCGTCGAGCCGGTCGAGCCGGATGCCCATCATCTTCATGCCGGTTGTGGCCTGGTCTCTACTGCCGAGCGTGTTCCAGATGTAGAGGATGGCGACGGTCGGCACGAGAATGGAAAACAGCATCCAGCCGAGGCCAAGCGTCAACAGCCCGAACAGGAACACCAGGATCGCGAAAGGAATGGTGAGCAGCGCCACGATGAAATAATCGATGACGAAGGCGAGAATGCGCCGCGTGCGCACGCCGTCATAGGCGCGGACATCTTCGAGCCTGCTGGTGATGATTTCGCCGTCGAGAACGCGAGCGTTCATGTCATTTCCTCGTAATCGAACCCGGGTTAATGCACGGGGCCGCCTCTCGGTGAAATGGTGAAGGTTCGCGGCGGAATCAAGATCGAGCCTTTTGCCGCCGCGTAGATAGTGACGGAGTGCCTGGTGCCGTCTGACTTGTTGAATTCATGGCGCGGATAGCGTTAGCTTGTTGCGGCGCAACAAAAGGTGCCGAGCCGAGGGGACGGGGCGACATGGACTACGACATGCTGGTCATCGGCAGCGGCCCTTCCGGGCGCCGCGCTGCGGTGCAGTCGGCCAAGCTCGGCAAGTCGGTGCTGGTGGTCGATAGGGGCCGGCGCCTCGGCGGCGTGTCGGTGCATACCGGCACCATCCCGTCGAAGACGTTGCGCGAGACGGTGCTCAACCTCTCAGGCTGGCGTGAGCGCGGCTTTTATGGACGCGGCTACCGTGTGAAGCAGGACATTTCGGTCGGCGATTTGGTCGAGCGCCTGCACAAGACGCTCGACCATGAGGTCGAGGTGCTGCAGCACCAGTTCATGCGCAACACGGTCAAGAGCGCGCGCGCCGCGGTAAAATTCCTCGGCCCCAACAAGGTCAGCCTGACCACCGACACCGGCGACTACAGCGAGGTTGGCTTTGCCCATGCGCTGATCGCGGTCGGCACCCGGCCGCACCGGCCGCGCGACGTGCCCTTCGACAAGACACGTGTCTTTGACAGCGATGAGATGCTGGAACTCGACCGCCTGCCGCGCACGCTGACGGTGATCGGCGCCGGCGTTATCGGCGTCGAATATGCGACGATTTTTTCGGCGCTCGACGTGCCGGTCACGCTGGTAGAGCCCCGCAACACCATGTTGGATTTCGTCGACCGCGAGATCGTCGATGACTTCATCCATCAGATGCGCGACCGCGGCATGACGATTCGATTGGGCAGTGCCGTCAAGGAGATCGCCTCGAAACCCGATTACGCCGAGGTGACGCTGGCCGACGGCCGCACCATACGTTCCGAGATCGTGCTTTATGCTGCAGGGCGTACCGGCAATGTCGGCAGCCTGGGGTTGGAAGCGGTCGGCATCGAAGCCGATTCCCGAGGCCGCATCAAGGTCGATCCGCAGACCTTCCAGACCAGCGCGCCGAACATCTATGCCGCCGGTGACGTCATCGGCTTTCCGAGCTTGGCCTCGACCTCGATGGAGCAGGGCAGGGTGGCTGCCTGCCACGCGTTCGGCGTGCCCTTGCCGCCGCCGCCCGAGACCTTTCCTTACGGCATCTACGCCGTGCCGGAAATCTCCACCGTCGGCCAGTCCGAGGAGCAGGTGCGCGAGAGTGGTGCCGCCTATGAGGTCGGCGTGGCGCGGTTTCGCGAGACATCGCGCGGCCACATCATGGGCGTCAACACTGGCTTCCTGAAGCTTTTGTTCTCGATAGAAACACGCCGTCTGCTCGGCGCCCATATTGTCGGCGAGGGCGCGACCGAACTCATCCACATTGGCCAGGCGGTCATCAATCTCGGCGGCACTGTCGACTTTTTCGTCAACAACACCTTCAACTATCCGACGCTGGCCGAAGCCTACAAGATCGCCGGGCTGGATGCCTGGAACAGGATGGGGCGGGCGTAGACGATGATCCCGAATCGAAGGACCGCGTCAGCGAAAAGTGGGCATCGGTTTTGCTGCGCGGACCTTCGGATGGGGGCAGGACACTCAGCAGTGGCGCATTGCAACCGACATGGTAGCCGTTGCGTTTCAGCCAAACGGATTGCCGAACAGGGCAAAGCAATGACTGGGGCAGCGCCAAGGAAAACCTTCGCCTGGATTTCCCGAAACACGGTGCTTCTGGCGCTGGCGAGCCTGTTTGCCGACATTTCGACAGAGATGCTTTATCCGATCCTGCCGATCTTCCTAACACAGACTCTGCACGCAAGCGGGAGCGTCGTCGGTCTGGTCGACGGAATCGCCCAGGCGACGCAGAACATCGTGCAAGGTTTTTCGGGCTGGCTCTCGGACAGGTTTCAGAAGCGGAAACCGATAGCCCTCATTGGCTATTTTCTGGCCTCTATCGCCAAACCGCTGATCGGCATGGCCACGGTGTGGCCGATGGTCCTGGGCGCGCGGTTTGTGGATCGGCTCGGTGCAGGCTTCCGATCCGCTCCGCGCGACGCGCTCCTTGCTTCGTCCGTGGCCGAGGAGCACCGAGGCAAAGCATTCGGCCTCGAAGGCATTGGCGATAATCTGGGAGCGTTTCTGGGGCCACTGCTCGCGGTGCTGCTTCTCATCGCGCTCAAAGTCGATATCCGCTGGATCTTCTATCTCGCGCTCATTCCCGGTCTCCTCGCCTTCCTCATGGTGGTGTTGGTGCACGAGCAGCCACTGGCCGTAGCCGCAAAGGCCAAGATCGACGTCAATCTGCGGCAGTTTCCCAAAGCCTACTGGACCTATCTCTTGGTGACAGCTCTCTTCGGCATCGGCAATTCGAGCAATGCATTTCTGATTCTGCAAACACAGGATATCGGTGCCTCTTTGGAGGCAACCATTCTTATCTACGCAGGCTTCAATCTCGTTGCGGCGCTGACTTCCTACCCGGCCGGCTTTCTATCGGACCGCTTCGGCCGCAAGGGCGTGTTACTGTCGTCCTTCGTCATCTTCCTGATCGCCTATCTCGGCTTCGCCTTGACCCGGAACATCTATCTGATCGGGCTGCTTTTTGCCTTCTACGGGTTCTATCAAGGCATCTTCCGCTCAGTCGGCAAGGCATTCGCCTCGGACTTCGTGCCGCAAGAGCTGCGTGCCAGCGGCATCGGCTGGTACAGCACCACGGTCGGCCTGCTGGAACTCGCGGCAAGCGTTGTCGCCGGACAGCTCTGGGATCGTGTAAGCCATGAGGCGGTGTTCATCTACGGCGCTGTCTTCGCCGTGGTCGGCAGTGCTGGTCTGCTTGCCCTGCTTCCCTGGCGAACCAACGGTCATAGTGTGTCGGCGGCGTCGTAGTGCCGCCGGGGCGTTGCCGATGATGAGCAGCCTTTGATAAAACGTTCTACTCAAACGGAAGGTCCCTGATCATGACGCCCGTCAGTGTTCGCTATATTGTCGACGATGTCGCTGCTTCCATCGATTTCTACGTGAAGCATCTGGGCTTTGCCATTGAACGGGATGCGCGGCCGGCTTTCTGCTCGGTCACGCACGGCGATCTGCGGCTTCTGCTGAGCGGGCCGGAGAGCTCGGGCGCACGGGCGATGCCGGATGGCCGCCGGCCGGTGCCGAGAGGGTGGAACCGCATCCTGCTGGTGGTGCCGGATCTGAAGCAAGAGGTTGCGCGCCTGAAGGGCGCCGGGCTCGCCTTCTGCAACGATATCATCAACGGCGTCGGCGGCTCGCAGACCCTGCTCGAAGACCCGTCCGGCAATGTGATCGAGCTGTTCCAGCCCGCCGCACACTGACATTCGATGGTCGGGCCCGCGTTGTGCGTGCGCTCAATCCGCTCGTTCAGCAGTTGCCTGACCCGCCAGCCACTGCCTGACGATTTCAGCATCCGGATCGCCGATTTCGTGGCCTGAGGCAATGGTGTGGGCCTCCACCTTGGCGCCACGCGAACTGAGCAGCGCGACCAGCGCCGGTGCGAAGGGCGCGTAGATCAGGTCGGCGGCGCCGGCGATGATCAGAGCCCGCGCCTTCGACAGGTCGGCCGGCGGCACCTCGTCGAGCACCGGCATCGGACGCAGCAATGCAGCGCGCTCGATGAGGCCAGGATGCAGCAGCATGACGCTTGAAACCAGATTGGCGCCGTTCGAATAGCCGAGAAAGGTCGCGCGGCGGAGATCGAGGCTGTGGCGCTTCGCGACGCCGGCGACGAAGCCTGCAAACGCATCTGCCTCCGCGCGGATACTTGCCTGCTCGAATCGCGTCGGGGTGATTCGCGTGAACCAGCGGAAACCGTCCTCCTGAGGGATGCGGCCACGGACCGTAACCAGCGCCGCGTGCGGCGCGATTTGCCGACCAAACGGCAGCAAGGTCGTCTCGTCGACACCCGATCCATGCAACAGGAACAGCCAGTCCCCGGGTAAATTGGCGGGTCGACGGAGCCGGTAGAAAAAGCCTGAATTCTCCTGCAAAATACCGTCTTCGAGGCTTTCCTCGGCCATAGTCACATCCTTTTGATTTCGCGTTACTTTCGTTAATTTGCCGGCTTCAAAACGGAATATTTTCAAGCTCCGCGAAAGTTGATTGAACCGGGCGCATTTCAGTCCGTTTCTTCGCCGATATAATCCCCGCGGGAGGGATCGAAGCAGTGTGCGCCGGGGTGGTCGCATTGCCGGGCATGAACAACCAGCTTTAAGGCCTTTTATCGATGACCATGCCAGTTTCGCCGGAACGCGATACGCGTATTGATGTGTTCCGGGCTCTCGCCCTCCTGACCATATTCGTCGACCACGTGCCGGGCACCGTGTTCGAAACCCTGACCTACAAGAATTTCGGGTTTTCAGATGCGGCCGAGGCCTTCGTGCTGATCTCCGGCATGTCCGTCGCTCTCGCCTACGGCACCAAATTCCAGCCGGGAAACCGGCTGATTGCAACGCTGAAAATGTGGCGCCGCGCCGGCGTGCTCTATGTCACCCACATCGTCACGACGATGGTGGTGATGGCCATTTTCTGCGCGGCGGCTGTGTTTGCGAAACGGCCGGACCTTCTGACGCTGATCAACATCGAGCCGCTCGTCAGGAACCCGCCACAAGTCCTGGTCGGCATCGTCACGCTCGGCCATCAGCTCGGTTACAACAACATACTGCCGGTCTATGCGGCGCTGCTGTTGATGGCGCCGGCCTTCCTGCTGTTCATCAGCTACAGGCCACTGGCGGCGCTTGCCGTATCCGCAGCCCTTTGGCTGATCGCCGGAATCTACCAGATCGCGCCGCCGAACTACCCGGAGCCCGGTTTCTGGTTCCTCAATCCGCTGTCATGGCAATTGCTGTTCAATATCGGCATGGCCAGCGTGTTGCATGTGCGGCGCGGCGGCACCATCCCGGTCAATCGCTGGCTGGTCGGCGCGGCCGCCGCCTATGTGCTGACGGCGCTCGTCTGGGTGCACAGCCCGTTGTGGGGGCATGTGTCGTGGCTCGACCTGCCGGTGGTGCTGACCGGTTTCGACAAGACGTTCCTGTCCTTGCCGCGGCTGCTGCACATCCTGGCGATGAGCTACCTGGTCGTCGCCTTGCCTTTCGTCTCGAACCTGTTTCGCACCGGCCGCGACAATCCGCTCGCCATATTGGGCAAACGCTCGCTGCCCGTTTTCATTGCCGGCACGGTGATTGCCATGGCGGCACAGGTGATGAAGCTGATCAACCCGGGCGGCTTTGCCTATGACAGTCTGCTGCTCGCCGCCGGCATCGCCATGCAGTTCGCGCTCGCCTTCTATCTGGAATGGCTGTCCGCTATCGGCTGGTCCGGCAAGGGCAAGCCGGTCCGCAACGAGGCGTCGCCTGTCCGTCCATCCTTTGGCATCGGTCCCATGGCGGCCAATCGATAAGATTTGGAGCCGATCTGCCCAGTCAACCTGTGCCTGGCGGCGGCCCGGACGACGCCCTGACGACAAGTTCGACGCCGAGCGTTTCTCGCCGCACCGTGCCGTCGAAGTCGAGGATCCTTCGCGCCGCCCGGCGACCGATCTCGGCGATCGGCTGGGCGACGGTGGTAAGTGGAGGATCGCAAATTGCGGCTTCAGGCACGCCGTCGAAGCCGACGACGGAAACATCGCGAGGGACCGCAATGCCCCGCGCGTTGAGCCATTCCAACGCTTCCATCGCGACCCGGTCCGACATCGCCAGGATGGCGGTCGGCGGTTCTGCCGAGGCGAAGATGGTTTCGAGGCCGGCCTTTGTGCTGGCCTCGTCGTTTTCAGTCTCGTAGACCGGCACTTTGGCGGTATCGACACCGAACCGGGAAAGCTCTTCGAGATAGCCGAGGAGGCGGTCACGGGTTCCCGTATAGACCGCCGTCCGGACCCGCTCGGGCGAGACAAGACCGGTGCTGTCGTCGGCGAAGGCCAGCGACAGCACGGCGAAGCGGCGATGTCCAAGTTCCGCCAGATGGCGCGCCGCGAGCCGGCCGCCGGCAACATTGTCGACGCCGATCGCGGAGACCGTGTCGTCCTGCGAGCCGAGCTCGAGCGCGACGAAGGGGAGCTTGCGTTCGCGCGTCAGCTCGACGAGGCGCGGACCGCCCTCGATGCAAAACAGGATGAAGCCGTCAACCAGGGCGCTCTGGATGTTCCAGGCAAGTTTTTCCTCGTTGCCGGCCGACACGAGGGCTATTCCAGCGCCGGTGGCGTCGCATGCCTCCGAAATGCCGGCCATCATCACGCGGGCAAAAGGGTCGTCGAAGAAATAGGACAGCGGCTCGGTGGTGGCGACGCCGATCGCGTTGACCTTGCCGGCACGCAGCAGGCGGCCCTTGGGATCGGGGCCGGCATAGCCCAGCGCCTCGGCCGCCGCCTTGACGCGCGCGCGGACTTCCTCACGCACGATTTCGGGACGGCTGAAGACATTGGAGGCGGTGCCGTGTGATACGCCCGCGGCTTTGGCGATGTCCGCCAGCCGGATGGGCCTCCTGCTGCCTTCGGTGAGTGATGCCATTTGTTTGTCTCCGGGACTCCGGTCCAACAGTATCGCCGATTACCTACCACTTTCGTTGGATCGATTCAAATTTTTGCTTGACATTTATGGTGCGACGCGTATTCTTTGAATCGATCCAAGAGCGTTTTTCGTCCCCAGATTGGATCGATACAAGAGGAGAGTGCCATGCAGGAGGCCCGGAAGCGGCGAGACAGGACCGGTCCGTGGATTCGCGACCTGCGTTTCCTGGTGGGACGCAAGCGGAGCTGATCTGCAAAGTATTTTTGTGCCTGCTGATTGGATCGATTCAAATAAGCAAGAGGAGATGAAGTCATGCACCCGATCAACCATCTGTTCGAAGACATCTATCGCAATTATTGGGGCATTTCGCCGGCCACTGAGCGGCCGGAACGGCGGCGTGTAGTCAAGGCGACCAAGCGCGATGGTCAACTCCGGCCCGAACGTCGGCAAGACTGAGTTGGCAAGACAGAGCCCGCAAGACTGAGCCAGTGGATCGAGGGCCGCTGGCGAAGAGCAGCAGCCGCCATTGGCTGCCGCGTCAAGGGCGCGGGCGTACGAGCGCCGAGGCTGCCATCACCAGCCAGCCGCCGATGAGCACGGTGCCGCCGATCGGCGCCGACATCGGGAACAGCCGCGAGCCAAGGAAGTCCCGGGCGAGGAGATCTCCCGAGAACAGCAGAAGCCCGATGAGAAGGATGAGGCTTCCGGTTCGCAGGATGCTATTTCCACCGAGCAGCCCGACGGCAAGGAAGACTGGTGCATGCATGAGCAGGAAGGACGCGGCCGTACCGACGAAAGCGCCGCCGAGATGCGCCGCCGCCGCCGAAAGCGCCACGCCGGTTGCGCCGCACAGTCCGCCGGCAAAAACAAGAATGCTGCTGCCTGCCGTGTGTTCGGCCATGCTCATTTCCACGCCTCCGTGATTCCTGGCGACCGCCTGAGATAGTGCTTGCGAACCGTGTCAGGATTTGCCGGCTTCCGCCAGCATGTCGCGTTCGCGGCGTGACTGCACCAGCCAATTATAGGCCGCTCCGCCCGCCATCAGCACGGACGTGCCGAGAAACACCGCGCGCATGCCGAAATGGCCGCCGACGAAGCCGCCGAGCAGCGGCCCGGCGACCTGCCCGACATATTGCGCCGAGATCGATAAGCCCAGCACATTGCCGCCGACGCCGTCCGGCACATTGTGGCGGATGACGCTGGTGATGCAGGGCAAAAGACCGCCAAGCGCCAGGCCCATCAGGAAACGCAGGCCGACGAGCTGCCAGCCCTGCGTGACGAAGGCCTGCGGGATCAACAGTAGCCCCGAGACTGCGAGTGCGGCAACGATGACGTTCCAGTGGCCGATACGGTCGGCGAGCTTGCCGAGCCGCGAAGCCGACAGGATGGCGCCAAGCGCTGCCGCCGACATGACGATGCCGGAGACCAGCGTGACGCGACTCTGATCTTCGATGAGCTGCTGGACGTAAACCGTGATGATCGGCTCGATCGACATGGTGGCGAAACTCAACAGCATGCCGGTCGCCAGCATGGCGACGACGGGGCGCTTGTCGGGAATCTGCGACCAGCCGCCTTTCGCTTTTTCTTCTGACGCGGCCTTGGCGGCAACCAGGCGAGGGGCCTCCTTGATCAGCAAGGTGGTTGCCAGAAACGCCAGGAAAATGACGCCGCCGGCGAGCAGGAATGTGGCGCGGATCCCAATCAGCGGCGGCAGCGCGCCGCCGAGCAACGGGCCGACCAGGGCACCGGCCGTGATGCCGGCCGACAGCACGCCCAGCGCCCAGCCGGAGCGATCCTTCGGCGTCTGCATGGCAACCAGGATGGTCGAGCCTGAAGAATAGCCGCCAGCAAAGCCGATCAGTAGGCGCAAGAACACCAATTGCCAGACGGTCTGCACCATGCCGGTCAGCGACATGCACAGCGCCATGCCGAAACTGGCACGCACCAGCATCAATTTGCGGCCGTAGCGGTCGCCTAGCCGCCCCCACAGGGGTGCGACCAGCGCGGCAGCAAAGAAGGTGGCGCCGTAGGCGATGCCCGACCACTGCACGATCGCCGCATGGCCCTCGGCGCCC
The DNA here is from genome assembly GCF_040323155.1 of Mesorhizobium sp. M0060. Lineage (NCBI taxonomy): Bacteria > Pseudomonadati > Pseudomonadota > Alphaproteobacteria > Hyphomicrobiales > Phyllobacteriaceae > Mesorhizobium > Mesorhizobium sp. M0060. The sequence continues at coordinate 56,612 of NZ_JAMYUP010000010.1, read as the reverse complement.
AGCTGCTCGACGTAGAGCGGCAGGAAGGGCAACAGCAGCGTCATCGCCACGAGCGTGCTGAACGAGCCGGCAAAGCAAACGGCGAGATTGCGGCGCCAGTGGATGTTGTGGGTGTCTTGCACGGCGAGGGTGGCGTCTTGGGGCATATCAGATACTGCTATCGTTAGCTTGCTGCGGATACCACTTTGGTATACCAAACTGGTATCCGTCATGAACGCAAGGCTGGCCGCTGTCAATGCGGTCCCTGCAATGTGATCGCCAACAGTGGCCGGTGAACAAGAGGGCCGACGAACCGGCTCCAGCAAACGGAACGCCAATGTCGCAGATGCAGAACGTCGAAAAGCAGCTTCGCGAGATGATCCTCGGGCTCGAGATCGGTCCCGGCGAGCGGCTGACGGAGCGCTGGATCGAAAGCCGCTTCGGCGCCTCGCGCACGCCGGTCAGGGCGGCATTGCTGCGATTAGAGACCGAAGGCCTGGTCTGCCGCGACGGCCGCGGCTGGACGGTCTCGCCCATCAATCTTGCTGAGCTGGAGCAGATCGCGGTCTACCGCGAGGCGGTCGAGGTCGCGGCACTCAGGCTGACTTGTGCCTTGCAGGATAGGAGTGCCGTCGAAATCATCGAGGCGATGCTCGATTCTTGCGACGACAAGACGCCGCGCGAGGAATGGCATCGCGTCGGCATGGATTTTCATATCGAGCTGGCACGCCTGTCTGGCAACGAGTTCCTGTTCAGGGCGGTTCGCGACGCGATGACGCGGCTGTCGCGCGCCCGATGGCTCGAGGTTCGCGACGAGGCGGCACTTGGCCGTGCCTGGGCAGAACACCATGCCATCCTATCGGCGGTGCGGGCAGGCGATGCCGATGGGGCTGCCCGCCTGCTTTCAGCCCATATCGTCGGCAGCCGCGACCGGCTGGTAACGTCGCTGCGCAACGACCGGCGCGGCCTGCGCGCCAGGGGATTTGCCGTCGTCGCCTGAGTCCGGATCCGCGGCCATTGATCACGAAAAAGGCAGATGAGCGAAGAAAGCTACTTTCGGTCTCGCTTCGCAAATGCTGATGGCGTAAGAGCGGCGATGGAAAACAATCGATTTGACACACCCGTGACCGTCAAGGGCGCGGCGGGAAGCAACCAGCTCTTGCGTACGGCTCGCGAGGCTTCCGACTACCTCCTCAACAATTGGCCCGGCAAGCGCAGCCCCAAGCATCGCGAAGCGCTGCAGGCCTGTCACGATGCGCTGGCCGGCGACAAGCCGGCCATGAACGCAAGACGGGCCTTCATTGCCGCCGCCCGCGAAGTGAACGTCTTCGTCAGCGACAAGGCGCCCGCCTAAGGCATAGCGGGACTTGACCGAGATCCGGCCCGCCTGGCGGGCCGGATCTCATCACTCTGCCGTTTCGGTTTTGGTTTGGGACTCGCTTTCGTCCTCGGGCGTCGACCGTTCCTTGGCCGCGACTTTGGCAGCCTGCTTTTCCGCCTTCTTGGCAGCCTTCTGCCGGTCGCGTTCCTTGCGTTCCTGACCGTAGTTCGGTGCTCGCGCCATATCGTTTCCTTTCATTGTGCTTGGCCCTTGCCTAGGAGCATTGAGCCACAAATACAACACCGCAGGGCACGATCGGCTCCATATCTCAGCGCAGTTCCGGGAGTCCGGCTTCAGCCCGTTTTTCAGGCGCCGTCCCGGTCGAGAACCAGATCGGCCGGACCGAACCGGTCCTTCGCCGTGAACTGCTGGTGCCAGTAGGGATAGAGCACGGGTGGCCTGCTGACCGCGTCGAGGCGTGTGCGCTCCTCATCGGCAAGCACCAGGCTTGCAGCAGCGATATTGTCCTTGAAATGCGCTTCGGTTCGTCCGCCGATCACCAGCGAGCTGACAGCGGGCCGGCCGAGCAGCCAGGCAAGCGCCACCTGCGCCGCCGACACGCCATGGTTGTTGCCGACGTCGATCAGCACATCGACGATCCGCCACAGCCGGTCCTCGTCGCGGATCGGCGGTTCCGACCAGCCGCTGAGCTGGCGGGCGGTCGGCTGGTCGCGGCGGTATTTGCCGGACAGCAATCCGCCGGCGAGCGGGCTCCAGACCAGCACACCGAGCCCCTGGTCGACCGAGATCGGCAACAATTCATACTCGGCTTCGCGCGCTTCCAGCGTGTAATGGATTTGCTGGGTAACGAAGCGCGGCTGGTGCTGACGGTCGGCGATGCCGAGTCCCTTCATTACTTGCCAGCCCGAATAATTGGAACAGCCGACGTAGCGAACCTTGCCCTGCGTGACCAGAGTGTCTAGCGCGGCAATGGTTTCCTCGAGTGGTGTCAGGCCATCCCACTCGTGCAGGAAATAGATGTCGATGACATCGGTTCTGAGCCGCTTCAGGCTCCTCTCGCATTCGCGGATCAGATGGTAGCGCGACAGGCCTTCATCATTAGGGCCTTTGCCGATCCGCATGCGCGCCTTGGAGGCGATCAGCACGTCGCCTTTGCGCTTGCCGCCGAGCGCCTCGCCGATGATCTCTTCCGACAGCCCGTTCGAATAGACGTTGGCGGTGTCGATGACATTGATGCCGGTGTCGATGCAAAGGTCGATCATCCGGCGCGCCTCGTCGAGATCGGTCTTGCCGACCGCCGAAAACGCGCCGCCGCCGCCGAAGGTCATGGTGCCCATGGTCAGCGTCGAGACCTTCAGCCCGGAATGGCCGAGAGTGCGGTATTCCATGTCGTATCCTCACGATTTATTGGAAAAGGCCGCGCTTCAAGCGTCAGCCCTGAATGAACCGGGCATTTGTAGGACAATTCGTGCCGCTTGTCTCCCATGCTGCAGGGGCAAGATCGATCACATCTTGCGGATTGGACGCGCAGCCGGCGCAGGGTGGGCTGCAATAAAACCGTCATTGCCGGCCTATAGTAATTTCGGTTCGGCGCTTTGTTTTCCGGCCGCCCGGCCGGGCGGCAGAGCGTCTGGCGGCTGTAAGCGGAGCGGCGCAAATGACCGAGACAAAACAGAATTCCCCGGCCAGGGACTGGCTCGAAGCGGAACTCGCCGACACGCTCGACGAAGACTATGAGCTGGAAATCTCGGAGCCGGCGCTGTCGATGGAGATCGCCAAGATCTACAAGGATGCACATCCGCCATCGATCGACCGCCTGCAATATTTTCGCGATCTCATCACGCTGCAATCCGAATTGATCAAGCTGCGGTCCTGGGTCGCCTATCACAAGAAGAAGCTCGTCGTGGTCTTCGAGGGCCGCGACTCGGCGGGCAAGGGTGGCGTCATCAAGCGCATCACCCAGCGGCTCAATCCGCGTATCTGCCGCGTCGTAGCACTTCCGGCGCCGACCGAGCGGGAGAAGTCGCAATGGTATTTCCAGCGCTACGTTCCGCATCTGCCGGCCGGCGGCGAGATCGTGCTGTTCGACCGCTCCTGGTATAACCGCTCCGGCGTCGAGCGGGTGATGGGCTTTGCCCAGCCGGATCAGGCCGAGCAGTTCTTCCGCGACGTGCCGGATTTCGAACGCATGCTGGTCCGTTCCGGTGTCACGCTGGTCAAATACTGGTTCTCCATCACCGACGAGGAGCAGCAGATGCGCTTCCTAATGCGCATCCACGACCCGATGAAGCAGTGGAAACTGTCGCCGATGGACCTGCAGTCGCGCGTGCGCTGGGAACAGTACACCAAGGCCAAGGAAGAGACATTCGCCCGCACCAACATTCCCGAAGCCCCGTGGTTCATCGTCGAGGGCAACGACAAGAAGCGGGCACGGCTGAACTGTATCGACCATCTCCTCAAGCAAATGCCCTATGAAGAGGTGCCGCACGAGGAGATCACGCTACCGGAGCGCGTCTTCAATCCCGAATACGAGCGCCAGGTGCTGCCGCGCGAGCTGTATGTGCCGGAGAAATACTGAGTAAACGAGCGAGGAAGGCGCTGCCTCAGTGGCGGCGCCCTGCAACAAGCTAGGCGCGCTTGATGATGACGTGCGTTGCATTCGACGTCGCAACCTGGTCGCTGCACCGGTAGCCGAGCTTGAGCATGTCAATGCCGGCAAAAAGGTTCTCGCCTGAGCCGAGCAGCATTGGCGATATCGCCAGATGCATGTCGTCGATGAGCTTTTCCTGGAGATATTGCCGGATCGTGGCGACGCCACCGCCCAGCCGTACATCCTTGCCGTCAGCCGCTGCTTTCGCCTTTTCCAGCGCTGAGTGGATACCGTCGGTCACGAAATAGAAGGTCGTGCCGCCCTCCATGACGATAGGGTCCCGCGGATGATGCGTGAGCACGAAGACCGGCACATGATAGGGCGGATTGTCCCCCCACCAGCCTTTCCAGCTTTCATCCTTCCAGGGTCCGCGGATCGGCCCGAACATGTTGCGGCCCAGGATCCACGCCCCGATATTTTCGAAACTGCGCGCCGCGAACGCGTCGTCCGTGTCCGTGGTCCCGCCATCTTTGCCAAACATGTCGCGGAAGGTTCGGGTGCCGATCATCCATTTGTGCAGGGCTTCCCCGCCGACACCCAGCGGGTTCTTCAGATCCTGATCGGGACCGGCGCCGAAGCCGTCGATCGACAGGGTGAAAGCTTTGACAGTCAGCTTGGGCATGATTTCCTCCTAACCAGTTGTGATTTGCAATCGGTAATTTTCTAGCTTGACTGATTGCGTTTCGCAAGCGGTATTTTCGGGCGGCGAGCAGCGGCGGCGCAGCTGCGCAATCGCTTCAGACAATAGGGGCCGCGACCTCGCCGCACTTTCTGCAACGCTGGCAATTGGCGAAACTTTTGTGAAGGCGTCTTTCTCCCGTCACTATACGGCGAGAAATGCCCGGCAGGGCAATGAGGGGCAAACCTGACATGATCTCCCTGCGGCGAGGACGAAAACGAAGGAGCGTTACTCGACGTTGGCGCTACGGAGGCGCATCACCCCTTCAGCATCTCAGCCACTTCCGGCGCGAAGTAGGTCAGGATGCCGTCGCAGCCGGCGCGCTTGAAGGCCAGCAGCGATTCCAGCATCGCCCTGTCGCCGTCGATCCAGCCATTGGCGGCGGCCGCCTTGATCATCGAATATTCGCCCGAGACCTGATAGGCGAAGGTCGGCATCTGCAACTCGTCCTTCAGTCTGCGGATGATGTCGAGATAGGGCAGGCCGGGCTTGACCATCAGCATGTCGGCGCCCTCGGCGAGATCCTGCTCGGCCTCGCGCACCGCCTCGTCGGAATTGGCGTGATCGATATAATAGGTCTTCTTGTCACCCTTGAGCAGGCCGGCAGTGCCGACCGCCTCGCGATAGGGCCCGTAAAAGGCGGACGCGAACTTCGTCGCGTAGGACATGATCGCCACGTCCTGAAACCCATTGGCGTCGAGCGCATCGCGGATGGCACCGATACGGCCATCCATCATGTCGGAGGGCGCGATGATGTCGGCCCCCGCCGCTGCCTGGATGACGGCCGCCGCCGTCACCTGCTCCACCGTTTCATCATTGACGATGATGCCGTCGCGCAAGATGCCGTCATGGCCGTGCGAGGTGAACGGGTCGAGCGCGGCGTCAGTGATGATGCCGATCTCCGGGACGGCATGTTTGATGGCGCGTGTGGCGCGGTTGATGATGTTTTCCGGATCGAGGATGTGCGAACCGGTCTGGTCGCGCAGGCTGAGCTCGACGTTGGGAAAGGTGGCGATCGCCGGAATGCCGAGCTTTGCCGCCCGCTCGGCCTCCTTGACGGCGAGATCGAGCGACAGGCGGAAGACGCCCGGCATGGCGGCGATCGGTTCGCGCACATTCTTGCCGTCGACGACGAAGATCGGCCAGATAAGATCGTCGACCGAGAGCCGGTTCTCCTGGACAAGGCGGCGCGACCAGTCGGCCTTGCGCATGCGCCGCAAACGGCGGCTGCCGGTGATCTCGTCGACGCTGCGCGCGCCGGCAGGCCTTGCGGGGGTGAATTTGTTCATCGCCAAAACTCCGGATCGGCGGCTTTTACCACGAGCCTCCACCGCTGACCAATGCGACACGATTGTGCCAGGGCTTGTTCGAATCCTACTCCGGTTGGCCGTTGCCGGACAGCACCTGCGCCGCGCCGCGGATGGCGACGCGAAATGCCTCGTCGAAGCTGACGCCGCGCACTTGCCATCTATAGGCTTTGGCATTCATGGCAAGCCGCCAATCGGCTATCCAGCCCAGTTCCTTGTCGCTCCAGATGATGCTGCCGGCAAGCGCCTGGTCGCCACCGGCTTTTCTGGCAAGCTGATCCAGTGTCGCCATATCGGCATGGCTGAGGCTCCGGTCGTCCAGCTTTGAGGCGGAGAGCAGCGACGCTTCGGGAAATACAATCCGCATGATCAGCGGACCGGTGGCGTTGGCGAAGGATTCGCGCATCGGCGCCCCACGCTGATCGTCGGCGGTCAGCGCGAAGTGCCTCGCGCCTTGCTCCGCCACCAGAAAAATTGCCAGGCGTGGCCGCTCGGCAAGCCGTGGCTTGCTGCCCAGCGCTGCAAGCACCGGATCGATAACGTCAGGCTTGTACAGGCAGGTGAGATCGTGCGGCCGGTCATGAGTGCCTTGTTCGTCATGGACCGGAATGCCTTCCAGGCGGTCGTGATAGCGGAATCCGGCAACGAAACTGCCGGCCTTGTCGCGCAGCGCCGCCATATCTGGTCTTTTCGGCAGCCGCTGGTCGCCGGAGACACGGACCAGCACCGCATCGAGGCAGGCCTTGAAACCGATCTGGCGGTTCTCTTCGCCCTGGCCGGTGACGATGGTCTGCGATTGGTAGAGCTCGTCGACGGTTGCGGCCGATACGGGAGAAGCGGTCGCACCGATCAGGCCGACCACCACAACAGCAAGGCACGGCAACCAAGGCAAGGGCTCAAACTCCGGTTCAAAGAACCAGCTTTAGCACCGGCTGCTGCCAACGGCCAAGCAGCGGGATTGGCCGCCGCCATTGACGCGGCCATGCAGCACGCTTTAGCACTTCATTCCCGCGGGGCGCGGGGAGGGAGTCTCTGGCGATGGATTTTGGCGGAGGCGACGAGATTCGCTTCGAAAGATTGGGCAGGGCCGGCGTCGTCACGCTGACGCGGCCGCAGGCGCTCAATGCCGTAACCCATCGCATGGTCCAGGCGCTGGACAAGGCGCTGCGCAGCTGGGAACGCGACGACCGTGTCGACGTCGTCATCGTCAAGGCCGAGGGCAGGGCGTTTTCGGCAGGCGGCGATATCCTCCACATCTACGAGGCCGGCCGGGCAGGAAAGCCTCCGGTCGATTTCTTCGCAGACGAATACCGGTTGAACGCCCGCATCGCCCGTTTCAAAAAACCCTATGTCGCGCTGATCGACGGCATCGTCATGGGCGGCGGCGTCGGCATCTCCTTCCATGGCTCGCAGCGGGTGCTGACCGAGAACGCACAGTTCGCCATGCCCGAAGTCGGCATCGGCTTTTTTCCGGATGTCGGCGCCAGCCATCTGTTGCCGGATCTCGGCGGCAGCTTCGGCATGTATCTTGCGCTGACCGGCAACCGCATCCGCTGTGGCGATGCCTTGTGGTCGGGCCTCGCCACGCATACGATCAAGGCGGAGGATCAGGCCGGCTTTCTCGACCGGCTGGCTGCCTCAGGCGATCCGGAATCGGTGCTGCGCGGCTGCTTCGTCCCGGCCAAACGCGAGACCGACAGGCCGACGCTGGAAGCCATCGCCCGGCACTTCGCGCAGCCGTCGCTGGCCGATATCATCGCCAGCCTGGAGCGGGCAGCCATCGCCGACGAATTCGCGGCAAAGACGCTGGCCACCATCCGCACCCGCTCGCCGACCAGCCTGCATGTCGCCTGGCGCCAGATCAGTGCCGGGCTGACATTGTCGATGGACGAGTGCATGAAGATGGAGTTCCGTATCCTCAACCGCATGCTTGCCGGGCACGACTTCTATGAAGGCATCCGCGCCGCCATCATCGACAAAGGCTCGACGCCGCAATGGCGGCCGGCAGGCATCGATAAGGTCAGCGCCGCCGATATCGACGCCTATTTCGCATCGCTCGGCGAACGGGAACTGAAGCTGTGAGCGAGGTCGCCTCGAGACGCGTGGTGCTGCAGCCCTCGACGGTCGAGGTCATCTTCGCCTGGTTCCAGCGCGTCATCGCCGGCTACTGCCTGCTGTTCGGCGTCTTGTACTGGATCCGGCTGATCGGCTTTTATCCCGGCTCGCTGTGGCGCTTCGACCTTATGCCGGTGCACTGGCAGGTGGCGGCGGTGGTGCTGGCGGTGTTTTTTCCATTCGCCGCCGCCGGCCTGTGGATGCTGGCGTCCTGGGGGCCGGTGATCTGGTTCATCTGCGCGGTGACCGAGAGCGTCATGTATGCCGGCTTCCCCGAGCTGTTCGGCCACCGGCTGCTGATCGTAGCCTCGCACCTTGCGGTGGCGCTGCTCTACATAGTGTTCCGCGTGGTGATCTGGATCCAGAAGCGGCAAGCCCGGCGATAGCAATTCCGGCCAGAATCATTGGCTAAATCTTTAGGTTAATTATCCTTGCTCGGGTGACTGTCCGTTAAGCCTCTTTCGAAACCCCTTACCGGTAAGCTCTTGTTAGCCTTGGCGTTTAAGTCGAATTTTATGAGTATTCGATAGTGTCGCGATCAAGGTGAAGAACAAAAAATCACCGGGCGACAAACGAGAGGCAAAGACAATGATCAATTCGCGTCCGGCGGCGAAGACCGCCAACGTATCCGATGACCGCCGCGAGGCGATCCGTTCGCTGTACATGGAATCGCTGCAGCTGGTCGAGCGGCTGCATCGCCGTCTGCTTGATGTGATCAAGGACGAATTCGACCGCAACGGCCGCTCCGACATCAACGCCATCCAGGCGCTGCTCCTGTTCAACATCGGCAACTCGGAGCTGACCGCCGGCGAACTGCGCTCGCGCGGCTATTATCTCGGCTCGAATGTCTCCTACAATCTGAAGAAGCTGGTCGATCTCGGCTTCATCAATCACCAGCGCTCGCGCATCGACCGCCGTTCGGTGCGGGTCTCGCTGACGCCGAAGGGCAATGAGGTGGCGGAAGTCGTCGCCGGCCTTTACGAACGCCATGTCGGCTCGATCGAGCAGGTCGGCGGCATCAATACCGAAGAGTTCAAGCAGATGAACCGCGCCCTGCAGCGGCTCGACCGCTTCTGGAACGATACGATCGCGTATCGGATGTAATCGCATCCGCTGCATCAAGATCTGAAGCCATGCCACGGAAGCGCTGCCGCGGAGCAGATCAAAGGCCGGTGCCGAAAAGCACCGGTCTTTCCGTTTCGTCAGGCCGGCCGATTCAAATTCGAGCAACAGCCACGTTGCCGCCATATTCCAGTGGAACCGAAGATGCGGGTGATGCTGGGGCCAAAGCCGCGCATTTGTCCTGTGCTCAAGTCACTTCCCATGTGTTTTTACACCGAAGTGATGCGGGCCATGGTTGGCTAATTGTTAAGAAAGCCAACTCTAGAGTGCGGGCGAGACCGCCCGGTGAGTTGAATTGTAGCAAGAATGTCTGGAACGTCCATGAGAACCAGCCGCCGTTTCTTCCTTTCAGGGGCCTCCGCGCTCGCAGCCGCTATCGTCGCCGGCCGCGCCAGTGCGCAGGATGTGATCGGCGACATCCTGAAATCCTCGGCACGCGGCAATTGGGACGACCAGTTCGACGCCCGCCCCAGCCAGGGCGGCAAAGTGGCCTCTACGCTGCCAATCTTCAGCCTGCAGACCGTTTCGTTTACCGAGCAGGCCGTCGCGCAATACCAGAACATCGTCGCCCAGGGCGGTTGGGAGCCGGTTCCCGACACCAAAAAATTGCAGCTCGGCGTCGATGATCCCGACGTGGTCCCGCTGCGCAAGCGTCTGATGATTGCGGGCGATCTGGCGCAGAGCGCCGGCATTTCGACAGCTTTCGATTCCTATGTCGACTCCGCGGTCAAGCGCTTCCAGGCGCGCCATGGCCTGCCTGCCGACGGGACGCTGGGCCAATATTCTTATGCCGCGATGAATGTTTCGGCGCCAATTCGGCTCGGCCAGTTGCAGACCAATTTGCAGCGGCTGCGCGAGCGCGCCGGCACGCTGGGCAACCGTTACGTCCTGGTCGACATCCCGGGCGCTCAGATCGAGGCGGTCGAGAACGATCGCGTCGTGCTGCGCCATACCGCGATCGTCGGCAAGATCGACCGCCAGACGCCGATCGTTAATTCCAAGATCAACGAGATCATCGTCAATCCCTACTGGAACGCGCCGGTCTCGATCGTGCGCAAGGACATCATTCCGCTGATGCGGAAGGACCCCAACTATCTCAAGGACAGCCACATCCGTCTGTTCGCGCCGGATGGCAGCGAGGTTGATCCGTTGACCGTTGACTGGTCGACCGACGACGCCGAGAAGTACCGCTTCCGGCAAGATCCGGGTGCTGGCAATGCAATGGCCTCGGTCAAGATCAATTTCCCCAGCCCGGACGGCGTCTACATGCACGACACGCCGCAGCAGAGCCTGTTCGGCAAGATGATGCGCTTCGATTCCTCGGGCTGCGTGCGCGTCCAGAACGTGCGCGATCTCGTCACCTGGATTCTGCGCGACACGCCGGGCTGGAATCGCCAGCACTTCGAGGCGGCGATCAAGAGCGGCGAGAACGTCCCGGTGCAGGTCACCAATCCGGTGCCGGTCTATTTTCTCTACATCTCGGCCTGGTCGACGGGACCGGGCGTGGTGCAGTTCCGCGATGACATTTACGGCCTCGACGGAGCCAACGAGCTGCAGATCACATCGGCGCTCTAAAGATCTGATTTCTTTCTGAAAAGGCCGCCGGCGAGGGCGGCCTTTTTCGTTGCTGGGTCTCTCGGGGCAATCTTTGCTGGACCGATCGCCGGGCAAAAGGACGCGCGGCGCCGTAGTCGGAATCGCATCATGCATGTCGCTATGTTCATTCTGGTCGTGCTCATCTTTGTCGCGGTTTCCGGCGCGCTGGTCCGGATGGTGCGGGTGCCGCTGCCGGTGCTGCAGATCGCTATCGGTGCAGCACTCGCCTGGCCGGTGCGCGGCATGCATGTCGAGATCGATCCTGAGCTGTTCCTGCTGGTGTTCATCCCGCCGCTGCTGTTCGGTGATGCCTATGGAGCGCCCAAGCGCGAACTGATCGCACTGCGCGGGCCGATCCTCGACCTAGCCATCGGGCTGGTCTTCTTCACCATTGTCGGCTTCGGCTACGCCTTGCACTGGCTGGTGCCGAGCATCCCGCTCGTCGTCGCTTTCGCGCTTGCTGCGGTGCTGTCGCCCACCGATGCGGTGGCCGTCTCCTCGATCGTCGACAAGAGCGTGATTCCGGCCCGGCTGATGCATATTCTGGAGGGCGAGTCGCTGCTCAACGACGCGTCGGGCCTCGTTATGTTTCGCTTCGCCGTGGCAGCTGCATTGACCGGCAGCTTCTCCTTCGCAGCCGCGTCAGTAACCTTCCTCTACGCCGTCGGAGCCGGCATCCTGGCCGGCGTGGCGGCGTTGTTCGTCGCCGCCAAGGTGCTGCAATTGCTGAACCGTATCGGCGGCGTTCCGGCCGAGGCGCAGGTGCTGGTCATGGTCCTGCTGCCGTTCATCGCCTATCTCGGCGCCGAGCATGTCGGCGCCTCGGGCATTCTGGCGGCGGTCACCGCCGGGTTGCTCACCGGCGGCTCCGGGATTTTCCGCTTTCTCGGCGTCTCGGCGCGCATGCAAACGATATCGCTGTGGACGACGCTTTCCTTCGTTTTCAACGGTGCCCTGTTCATCCTGCTTGGGCTGCAGCTTCCCGAAATCATTGGCAACGTGCCGCCTGAACTCGGCAGCCGCTATCCGGTCATCCAGCCGATCGCCACCGTGGTCGCGCTGACGCTATGCCTGATCGGGCTGCGTTTCCTGTGGATCTGGATCGGCGATATCGCGACGCGCCTCTCGGCGCGATTGCGCAAGCGCAAGGCCGAGCCGTTCGGGCTGCGCGTTCGGATCGCCGGCTCTGTCGCCGGCGTGCGCGGCGCCATCACGCTGGCCGGCATCCTGTCGCTGCCGCTCGCCATGCCGGACGGTTCGCCCTTTCCGGCGCGCGACGTGGTGGTCTTCCTCGCCGCCGGCGTCATCATCTGCTCGTTGCTCATTGCCAGCCTTGCCTTGCCCAAGGTGGCACGTGGGCTGGTCGAGCCGGGCGAGGATCCTGGCGCTGCCGAGGAGCGTCTTGCGCGTGTCGGTGCGGCCAGGGCCGCCATTGCCCGCATCGAGAGCATGGCCGGCGCGACCGACGGCGACGAACGGGAAATACCCGGCGCCCGGCTTGCCGCCGCCGACAGCATCGTCGCCGGCTACCGGCGCCGCATCGCTGCCTCCGACGAGGCGGACGAGGCGCGCGCCGAGGCCCGCGAAGCCGGACGGCTGGAGCTCGAATTGAGGCTGGCCGGCATCGAGGCTGAACGCGCGGCCGTGCGCGCAATGTTTCGCAGCGGTCAGATCAACGACCATACGATGCAGGCGCTGTTCACCGAAATCACGCTCACTGAGGCGTTGCTGAAGGGCCGGCAGGCAAGGAAATAGAGACCTGCCAACCCCGCTGCCGCAATCCGGCCAGCAAATTTCGCGCTGCAAACGTGGCGGGCCGAAAGCAACTGTGTTAATGGCGCGACAGACCCCGAACTTGAGGATTTCAACCCATGGCAACAGCAGCGGCAGTGTCGAACAAATTCGAATCCTTCTTCGAAACCACGCTTGCCGATGCCGACCCCGAGATTTTCGGCGCGATCCGCAACGAACTCGGCCGCCAGCGCCACGAGATCGAACTGATTGCCTCCGAGAACATCGTCTCGCGTGCCGTGCTCGAGGCGCAAGGGTCTATCATGACCAACAAATATGCCGAGGGCTATCCGGGCAAGCGCTACTATGGCGGCTGCCAGTTTGTCGATGTCGCTGAGGGCCTGGCCATCGAGCGCGCGAAAAAGCTGTTCGGCTGCAACTTCGCCAACGTCCAGCCGAATTCCGGCAGCCAAATGAACCAGGCGGTGTTCCTGGCGCTGCTGCAGCCCGGCGACACCTTCATGGGCCTCGACCTCAATTCCGGCGGGCACCTGACGCATGGCTCGCCGGTCAATATGAGCGGCAAGTGGTTCAAGGTCGTATCCTATGGCGTGCGCAGGGACGATCATCTGCTTGACATGGACGCGATCGAGAAGACCGCCCATGAGACCAAGCCGAAGCTGATCCTGGCCGGCGGCACGGCCTATTCTCGCGTCTGGGACTGGAAGCGTTTTCGCGAGATCGCCGATTCGATCGGTGCCTATCTGATGGTCGACATGGCCCACATCGCCGGTCTGGTCGCCGGCGGCATGCATCCGTCACCGCTGCCGCATGCCCATGTGGTGACCACCACGACGCACAAGTCGCTGCGCGGCCCGCGCGGCGGCATGATCCTGTGCAATGACGAGGACATCGCCAAGAAGATGAATTCGGCCGTCTTCCCCGGCCTGCAGGGCGGTCCGCTGATGCACGTCATCGCCGCCAAGGCGGTGGCCCTTGGCGAGGCGCTGAAGCCGAGCTTCAAGGCCTATGCGGAGAGCGTCGTCGCCAATGCCAAGACGCTGGCCTCCAGCCTGCAGGAAACCGGTCTCGACATCGTGTCCGGCGGCACCGACAACCATCTGATGCTGGTCGATCTACGTCCCAAGAACGCCACCGGCAAGCGCGCCGAGGCTGCCCTTGGCCGCGCCAACATCACCTGCAACAAGAACGGCATCCCCTTCGATCCGGAAAAGCCCTTCGTCACCTCGGGCGTTCGGCTCGGCACGCCGGCCGGCACCACGCGCGGCTTCGGGCAGGCCGAGTTCCGCGAGATCGGCAAGCTGATCGCCGAAGTGCTGGATGGGCTGAAAGTTGCTAATTCCGACGAAGGCAATGCTGCAGTCGAGGCGGCGGTCAAGGCCAAGGTAGCGGCATTGACCGATCGTTTTCCACTCTATCCATATCTTGGTTGACCGACGCCGGGTGTCATCTGTGTCCGTGACAACCCCGGTGCGGCAGCACGGCAACTGCGGAGACGCTTTATGATGCAAACTCTCCGTTTCGCCGGCTTTGGCGTCGTGCTCACACTCGCCACCTTGCAGGGGGCCGCCTTGGCGCAGACCGAGCCGACCCCGGCAGCACCCAAGACAGAGACCTTCGGCAGGTGGTCCATCACGGTGGACGAGGTCAACACCGGTGAGGATGTGCGCAAGACCTGCGCCGCCTCGACGGTCTTTTTCGACGCAAACGGCACCAGCGGCACCCTTACGCTGGCCATCTCGAATGGCGACGTACTGCCGCCCGAGGGCTATCCGAGCCTCATCATCGCCGTGAAAAACAGTGATTTGCCCAAAGGCGAGAACATCCCAGTGGTGTTCCGCGACGTCAACGACAAGATCAAGACCAGTTTTCATCTCAGCGCCGATGGACAGTGGATGATGAACAACAAGACCGAGACCACGCTCGCGGTCCTGCGTGCCATGCGCCGTACCAGCGCCCTCGATGTCAGCTTCGCCGACAAGCCGGTCGCGACCATATCGATGGACGGCTTCACCAAGGCCTATCGCTATCTCGGCACATCCTGCGGCTTCCCGACCGGCGACGTCGCGCCCTGATCGGCGTATCGCCGGCCAACTGACTGCCGCTCTCGCAATTTTCCTCGTGCTTCGCTATCTCTGAGGCGCGAGAGGCCGTCTCCGACGCTTTGCCACCGTCACAAAAACCTCTAAGCCTTTCGCTCCACGAGAATCGCGAACCGAAGGCTCTCCATGCGCTGCCCCTATTGCCAGTCCGAAGATACGCAGGTGAAGGATTCGCGCCCCGCCGAAGACGGCGCGGCGATCCGCAGGCGGCGCGTCTGCCCAGATTGCGGTGGCCGCTTCACTACTTTCGAGCGCGTGCAATTGCGCGACCTCGTCGTGGTGAAGAAGTCTGGACGCAAGGTGCCGTTCGACCGCGACAAGCTGCTGCGTTCGGTCGAGATTGCCGTCCGCAAGCGCAATGTCGACCCGGAGCGCATCGACCGCGCGGTGACCGGCATCGTGCGCCAGCTCGAAAGCTCGGGCGAGACCGAAGTGGCCTCGGGGGAAGTCGGCCGGCTGGTCATGGAGGCGCTTAAGTCGCTCGACGATGTCGCCTATGTGCGCTTTGCCTCCGTCTACCGCAATTTCCGCGAGGCCAAGGATTTCCACGACGTGCTGGGCGAGCTCAAAGGCGACGAGCTCAAGGGCGAAGAGGTGAAGAGCGAAGAGGACGCCGGCTGAGCATGGCACGGTCCCAGCGCAGCACCGCCGAGCAAGAGCTTCTCGATCGCCGCTATATGGCGGCAGCCCTCAGGCTGTCGCGCAAAAATGCCGGCCGGACCTCGACCAATCCTTCCGTCGGCACGCTGATCGTACGCGACGATGGCGACGGGCCGATGATCGTAGGCAGCGGTGTCACTGCCGTCGGTGGCCGGCCGCATGCCGAAACCGAGGCGCTGGCCGAGGCCGGCGAATTGGCGCGCGGCGCCACCGCCTATGTGACGCTGGAGCCTTGCGCGCATCACGGCCGCACGCCGCCTTGCGCCAATGCGCTGGTCAGTGCCGGCGTCGCGCGGGTGGTTGGCGCCGTCAGCGATCCGGACCCGCGTGTTTCCAGCAAGGGCTACGCCATCTTGCGTGCCGCTGGTGTCGAGGTGGTCGAAAAGGTGCTGGCCGCCGAGGCCGCAGAGCAGATGGCCGGCTATTTGATTCGATCTATTAAAAAACGTCCGGAAGTGATCCTGAAGCTTGCGCTTTCGAGCGACAATAAGATCGGCGTGAAAGGTGAGGGGCAGGTCTCCATCACCGGCGATATTGCCCGGCGCGAAGTCTATCTGATGCGCGCCGAAGCCGATGGCATATTGATCGGCATCGGCACGGCGCTGGAGGACGATCCGGCACTGACGGTGCGGCTGCCGGGACTTGAGAACCGTTCGCCGGCGCGCATCGTGCTTGACCGCCAGATCAGGCTGCCGGAGACCTCGAAACTGGTTGCCGGCGTCGACCGTGTTCCGCTCTATGTCGCGGCCTGCGCCGAGGCCGATCCGCACCGGCGGGCCGCGCTCGAACGCGCCGGCGTGCGCTTCATCGGCACTGAGACGTATGAAGGCGATATTGCGCTGCCGGAACTGCTCGAGGATCTGGCGGCACTCGGCATGGCCAGCGTCCTGATCGAGGGCGGCGCCAAGGTCGCCAAGGCCTTCCTCGCCGAACAAGTAGTCGACCGCATCGTGCTGTTTCAGGGGCCGGACGCGATCGGCGAGGGCGGCATTGCATCGCCGATCGATGCCAACCATATCCCGCCAGGGTTTCGTAAATTGCGCGACATGCGTTTCGGCGAAGACACGTATGCCGAATGGATAAGGGACATCTAGGGCCAAGCCGATGTTTACTGGGATCGTCACCGACGTCGGCACTGTCGCTGCCGTGAAGCCGCTCAGGGAAGGCGTCGGTTTGCGCATCGACACCGCCTACGATCCGCAGACCATTGCTATCGGCGCCTCGATTTCCTGCGGCGGCGTCTGCCTGACGGTCACCGCATTGCCGGAAGATGGCGCCAACGCACGCTGGTTCGAGGTCGAGGCCTGGGAAGAGGCCCTCAGGCTGACCACCGCGATGGGCTGGAAATCCGGCACGCGTATCAACCTGGAACGTGCGCTGAAGATCGGCGACGAGCTTGGCGGCCATATCGTGTCCGGCCATGTCGACGGCATGGCCGAGATCGTGGCGCGCAAGGAAGAGGGCGACGCCGTTCGCTTCACCCTGGAAGCACCGCGCGACCTCGCCAAATTCATCGCCCCCAAGGGTTCCGTCGCGCTCGACGGCACTTCGCTCACTGTCAACAAGGTCGAAGGCACCCGCTTCGACGTGCTGTTGATCCACCATTCGCTGACCGTCACCACCTGGGGCGAGCGACAGGTCGGCGACCGCGTCAACCTCGAGATCGACACCATGGCCCGCTACGCGGCGCGACTGGTGGAGGCGGCGAAGGAGGGGCTTTGATGGACAAGAGCGGACGGACTTCCAACCTGGAGGAGCAACTGACGCGCGGGGCAATGGCCGATGTGGACGCCGGCCGTGTGATTGATCACCGGTTGGTACAGGCTTGGGCTTCGAGCCTCGGTACCAGTCATCCGCTTCAGGTGCCGCGCTGGGAACAAGACAGTTCCGCAGACCTTTCCACCTTCGGCAATCTTCCGCTTGCGATCAAACCGGCTTCGGCCTAAGTCACCGGCGATCCCCGGAGACATCTATGGCTGGCACCTCCCAACACGGCAAAGCGTTCATCCGTCCGAAGAAGAAAGCGCACCTTCTTGTCATCGAGGCGCGATTTCACGACGATCTTGCCGACGCGCTGCTCGAAGGTGCGACCAGCGCGCTCGACGAAGCGGGCGCGACATACGATGTCGTCACCGTTCCTGGCTCGCTCGAAATCCCGGCGGTGATTTCCTTCGCGCTCGACGGCGCCTCCGAAGGCGGGACGAGCTATGACGGTTTCGTCGCCCTCGGCACGGTGATCCGCGGCGACACCTATCATTTCGATATCGTCGCCAATGAATCCAGCCGTGCGCTGATGGACCTGTCCGTGCAGGACTCGATCTGCATCGGCAACGGCATCCTGACCACCGAAAACGACGAACAGGCCTGGACGCGGGCCAGGCGTTCGGAAGGCGACAAGGGCGGCTTTGCAGCGCGTGCGGCGCTGACCATGATTGCGCTCAAGCAGCAGTTGGGAGAGCGATCGTGAGCGAACCCGCTTCGCCCGGCCAGCCTGCGGTTCGCCACGCCAACAAGCGCGGTGCTGCCCGACTGGCCGCCGTACAGGCGCTCTACCAGATGGATGTCGCCGGCAGCGGCGTGTTTGAGACTACCGCCGAATACGAGGCGTTCAGGCTCGGCAAGGAAGTCGATGGCGCGCTCTATCGCGAAGCCGATGCGCAATGGTTTCGCGCCATTCTTGCCGGCGTCGTCGAGCACCAGAAGACCATCGATCCGATCATCCGCCAGGCGCTGACCGAGGACTGGCCGCTGTCGAGGCTCGATTCGACGTTGCGCGCCATATTGCGCGCCGGCGTCTACGAGCTGATGAAGCGCGAGGACGTGCCGGTGGCGGTCATCGTCTCCGAATATGTCGACATCGCCAAGGCATTTTACGAGGAAGACGAGCCGAAACTGGTCAATGCGGTGCTTGATCGCGTGTCGCGCCGGGTGCGTGGCGAGGGCCGCGGCAAGGACGCCTCATGACTGCTGTCGTCGCCGTTGAGGCGGGCAAGGAAGCGCGTCGCACCGCCTTCATCCTCGCAGCCTCGCAGGCGATCATCGGCTCGGCCGCACCCATCGCCATTTCCATGGGCGGATTGGCCGGGCAGTACCTGCTCGATGCTGACAAGTCGCTGGCAACCGCGCCGATCACCGGTTTCAATGTCGGCGTGGCGCTCGGTTCCCTGCCGGCCGCGGCGATCATCCGCCGGCTCGGCCAGCGCGACGGCTTCATGACCGGCACAGCGGTCACGGCGCTTGGCGGGCTGGTCGCCACGCTGGCGCTGTTTCATGCCAGCTTCTGGCTATTCGCTTTCGGCTTGGCCGTGATCGGCATCGGGGGCGCCTTCGTCCAGCAGTTCCGCTTTGCCGCCGCCGACAATGCGCCGCCTGAATTCAAGGCGCGCGCCATCTCCTTCGTGCTGGCCGGCGGCATCGTCACCGCCATCCTTGGGCCGCAGATCGTCATCTTCACCGGCGACCTGTTCTCGCCGGTGAAGTTTGCCGGCTCGTTTGCGTCCATCCTGGTGCTGGCGGCGGTTGGCGCCGCCATTCTCTCTTTGTTGCGCATCCCGGCCAAGGCAACCGACAAGGTGGAAATCGCCGACAGCGACGCCCGGCCGCTCTCGGAAATCGTCACCAGGCCGCGCTTCGTCGCGGCGCTGTTTTGCGCCGTCGGCAGCTACGCGCTGATGAGCTTCGTCATGACCGGCGCGCCGCTGGCCATGGTCGGCTGCGGCCTGTCGACGGACGACGCCACGCTCGGCATTTCCTGGCATGTGATGGCGATGTTCGCGCCGAGCTTCTTCACGGGGTCGCTGATCTATCGCTTCGGCGCTGAGCGGATCGTGGCCATCGGCCTGGTGCTGCTGATTGGCTGCGCCATAGTGGCGCTGTCAGGGTTGGCACTGTGGCAGTTCTGGACGGCGCTGATCCTGCTCGGCCTTGGCTGGAACTTCAGCTTCATCGGTGCCACCGCCATGGTGGCCGACAGCTACCAGTCATCCGAAAAAGGCAAGGTCCAGGGGTTCCACGATTTCGTCCTGTTCGGCTCCGTTGCCTTCGCCTCGCTGATGTCGGGGGCGGTCTACAATGCCTGGGGCTGGGAGATGTTGAACTGGATGATTTTCCCGGTCGTCGTGCTGTGCTTCGTGGCACTGGGCGTGTTGAAGATGACGGGTTTGCGCGCGGCCAACTGACGTCACGCTGTCGGGACGAGGCAACAGCGGAGTCACTCGCATCCGAACAAAATTATTGCGCCCATCCCCCTTCTTATGAAACCGTGTACCCCGACGGGGCATCGAAGCCATGCTCATATGCGGCAGCCGTATTCCGGTTCACAGCAAGGGATTTGTGAGATGTTTTCAATCAGGGTTCTGGCCGGCGCTGTACTAGCGCTCGGAATTGCGTTGGCCTCGGCGAGTGCCCAGGTGGTGGTGTCGTCGAAGATCGACACCGAGGGCGGCGTACTCGGCAATATCATCCAACTGGTGCTGAACGCCAACAATATCCAGACCACCGACCGCATCCAGCTCGGCGGCACACCTGTGGTGCGCAAGGCGATTACAGCCGGCGAGATAGACATCTATCCGGAATACACCGGCAACGCCGCCTTCTTCTTCGAGAAGGCCGACGATCCGGTGTGGAAAGATGCCGCCAAGGCCTACGAGACTGCCAAGAAGCTCGACTACGACGCTAACAAGATCGTCTGGCTGTCACCGTCACCGGCCAACAACACCTGGGCGATCGCCCTGCGCAAGGAAGTCGCCGATACCAACAAGCTCGTCACCCTCTCCGACTTCGGCAAATACGTCTCGGGCGGCGGCAAGGTGGTGCTGGCGGCCTCTGCCGAGTTCGTCAATTCGGCGGCCGCGCTGCCCGCTTTCCAGAAGACCTATGGCTTCACGCTGAAGCCGGACCAGTTGATCACGCTGTCGGGCGGCGATACGGCGGCGACCATTGCCGCTGCGGCCAACCAGACCAACGGCGCCAACGCCGCCATGGTCTACGGCACCGACGGCGGCATCGCGCCCTCCGGCCTCGTCGTGCTTGAAGACGACAAGGGTGTGCAGCCGGTCTACCAGCCGGCGCCGATCATCCGCGAGGCGGTGCTGAAGGAGCATCCCGAAATCGAGACGTTGCTGAAGCCGGTCTTCGCCAAGCTCGATCTCGTCACGCTGCAGGAGTTGAATGGCCGCGTGCAGGTTGGCGGCGAGCCGGTCAAGGGCGTCGCTGAGGACTTTTTGAAAAAGAACGGCTTCCTGAAGTAAGGCGATTCCGGCGCTCCGCTTTCGAGGTGCGCCGGATCGGCCGATGGGGGAGGGCGTGCGCATCCGGTTCGACAAGCTCGGCGTGGTCATCGCGGCGATATCGGCCTATGCGGCTTTTGCGGCGCCATTCGCCACCTTCCGCGCCAATCGCATCGTACCCGGTGAGGCGCGCTCGATCCTCGAATCTTTGCCCGCGACGGTCGGTCCGCTGTTGATGGCGATTGTTGTCGCAGCGGCGCTCATTGCGCTGCTGAAAACGCCGCTTGCTCTGCGCCTCGCCGCCAGTGTGGTTGCACTTGCGGCGCTGGCGCTGCTGATCGGCGTTGCCGGCAGCTTCCTGACGCCCGCCGGCAACACCTTCGCCCGTATCTCGCCGGCTTCGGGCTTCTGGCTGCTTATCTTCGCCTTCACCCTTCTGCTCGCCGACGTGCTTACAAGGCTGTACCTGTCGCCGCAGGCACGGGTCGGCGTGCTTGTTGTCGCCGCAGCGGCGATCGGCCTGCTGCTCGTCTCGGGAAGCTGGAACAGCCTGTCGATCCTCAAGGAATATTTCAATCGCTCCGATAGTTTTTGGGCGGAAGGCTCCAAGCACGTGACGTTGGCGCTGGGTTCGCTGGCGGCTGCGGTGATTATCGGCCTGCCGCTCGGCATCCTCTGCCATCGCGTCGAGAAATTGCGGGCCGGCGTGCTCAACGTGCTGAACATCATCCAGACCATTCCTTCGATCGCGCTGTTCGGCCTCTTGATCGCACCGCTCGGCTGGGTCGCTTCGCATGTGCCGGGTGCTGCCGCGCTCGGCATTCGCGGCATCGGCACAGCGCCGGCTTTCGTCGCCCTGTTCCTCTATTCGCTGCTGCCGGTGGTGGCCAACACCGTGGTCGGCCTTGCCGGTGTGCCGCGTGCCGCCAACGACGCAGCGCGCGGCATGGGCATGACCGACCGCCAGCGGCTGTTCGACGTCGAGTTTCCGCTGGCCTTCCCGGTGATCCTCACCGGCATCCGCATCGTGCTGGTGCAGAATATCGGCCTCGCCACGATTGCCGCGTTGATCGGCGGCGGCGGCTTTGGCGTGTTCGTGTTCCAGGGCGTCGGTCAGACGGCGATGGACCTGGTGCTGCTGGGGGCCGTGCCCACGGTGGCGCTGGCCTTCGCCGCCGCCATCATCCTCGATGCAGTGATCGAAATGACCGCCAGCAAGCGCAGGGTTGAAACGGCATGATCGAGATCGAAGGCATCACCAAGCGCTACGGCGAGACGACAGTCGTCGACGACGTGTCGATAGTAGTCGAGCCGCGCAGCATCGCCGTCATCGTCGGCACCTCCGGCTCCGGCAAGACGACGCTGCTTCGCATGATCAACCGGCTGGTCGAGCCGACATCGGGCGTGATCAAGCTCGACGGCGCCGACAACCGCTCGGTGCCGGATTATGAGCTGCGTCGCAGCATCGGCTACGCCATCCAGGGCCACGGCCTGTTTCCGCATCGCACGGTGGCGCAGAATATCGCCACGGTACCGGTGTTGCTCGGCTGGGATGCCAAACGCATCAAGCTCCGTGTCGACGAGCTGATGACGCTTTACCAGCTCGACCCGGAAGCCTACGGGCCACGCTATCCGCATGAGCTTTCCGGCGGCCAGCAGCAGCGCGTCGGCGTCGCCCGCGCGCTTGCCGCGGAACCCAACGTGCTGTTGATGGATGAGCCGTTCGGCGCGCTCGATCCGATCATCCGCAACAAGGCGCAGGAGGATCTGCTGGCGATCCAGAAGCGCTTCGGCACCACTATCATCCTTGTCACCCATGACATGGAAGAGGCCGTGCATATGGGCGACAAGATCGCGGTAATGGATGGCGGCAAAGTGGTGCAATATGCCGGGCCGGCCGAGATACTGGCGAAACCGGCCAGCGCGTTTGTCGAGACCCTGGTAGGCGCCAGCGAAAAACCGTTCCGGCTGTTGTCGCTTGGCCGGGTTCGCGACGCGGTGGAAAAAGGCACGGCCGCAGGTGAGGCAATCCCCGGTGACGCCAGCCAGCGCGACGCACTGGCCGAACTCCTGTGGTCGGGCCGCCCGGCGCTGCCGGTGAAAGATACCGACGGCAAGCCGCTTGGCCGCGTCACGGTGGACGGGCTGGTTAAGCGCGCGGCGAGGCCGGCATGAAAGCCTGGCTTCCGTCGCTGCTCAGGCTTGCCCTGGTGGTGCTACTTATTGCCTTCGTCACCAATCCCGGATGGTTCGAACCGCTGCTGAAGCCGCTGACCGAGAACAACGCGCCGGTAATCTACAATCAGGGCAGCCTGTTGACGCTGACGCTGCTGCATCTGCGGACCGTGCTGATCGCGACACTGGCCGCGACCTTCGTCGCGGTCGCGCTCGCCATCCTGGTCACCAGGCCGGCCGGCGTCGAATTCCTGCCGCTGTCGCGCAGCCTGGTCAATATCGGCCAGACGTTTCCGCCGGTGGCGGTGCTGGCATTGGCGGTGCCGGCTGTCGGCTTCGGCGAGAAGCCGACGCTGATCGCACTGTTTCTCTACGGCCTGCTGCCGATCTTCGAGAATGCGCTGACCGGTCTGACCACGCTGCCGGAGAATGTAGTCGAGGCGGCGCGCGGCGCCGGCATGACCGGCTGGCAAAGGCTGGTCAAGGTCGAACTGCCGCTCAGTGCGCCGATCATCCTCGGCGGCATCCGGCTGTCGGTGGTGATCAGCCTCGCCACGGCGACCATCGGCTCGACGGTGGCGGCGAGGACACTGGGCGAGGTGATCATCGCCGGCCTGCTGTCGAACAACCTCGCCTTCATCCTGCAGGGCGGCCTGATCGTCGCCGCCCTTGCCGTGCTGATCTATGACGGGCTGTCGGCGATCGAGCGCTACACCGCGCGGCGCATGGGACGCGAGGTGGAGTAGCCTCTCGGGCAAAGTTCGTTCTTTTCAGTGGCCGCTCGAACGCGCCGGATGATCGAGCGTCAGTTCGAGCCTTGTGCCCGTCTCGCTGGTGATCCAGCGACGGCGGATGATGGCGAAATCGTGCTGTGTACCGGCTCCCACCACGGAGACAAGGTCGCCCACGGCACAATGTCTGTCGAGATCAAGGGCTTCGACAGTCTCGGCAATGTCTTGCTTGCCGGCATAATGTCTCGCGACAGCCGTGAGCACTATGATCACTGGACTCCCCGTTGCGCGATCTTCGGGACTCGGCGATTGATGAGTGCGATGCTCCGATCTTTCAGCAGGAGTTCTTGCCATGACCGCGCGTTTCTCCAAGATCGTCATGTGTTTGTGTCTGGGGGCTTTCGCCTTCCTCGTCGCCTTTGGCAACATCACCGATTACGGCTCAAACTTCGCCTTTGTCCAGCATGTGCTGAGCATGGATACGACCTTTCCCGGCAATGCGCTGATGTACCGCTCTATCACCAGCCCAGCCTTGTGGACGGCAGGCTACTGGCTGATCATCCTTGGCGAGGCGCTGACCTGCCTGCTCTATCTGATCGCCGCCTGGCAACTCTGGCAGGCGCGCAACGCCAGCGGACAGGCTTTCAATGATGCCAAGACGTTCGCCATCATAGCCGCCACCATGGGTTTCCTCGTTTGGTATTTCGGCTTCATGGTCGTTGGCGGCGAGTGGTTCGCCATGTGGCAGTCTTCGACATGGAACGGTCAGGAAGCTGCGTTCAAATTCTACATGACAATGCTGGCGGTGCTGATCTTCGTCATCCAGCCGGACCGCGACCTGCGCAAAGCCTGACCGGTCGTTCGCCGATTTCAATCGATCTAATCGGACGGCAGTGTCGAGAGGCGCGCTGCCGTCCAGCCTTTTGGGCGAAACCCGGGGTCTTTTGGGGGAAAGCCGGGCAAAAACCGAACAATATCTTGACGTTCCGAGCCCTGTTTCGCATAAGCCGCTGCGAAGGGACGGATTCCGGTTGCGGAAAATTCGTCCCCTGTCTCAACGGCCCGGGGAGGGGTTCTTTTGGGCCACCAATCGAGGAAAATTCGGCAATGACCATAATTTCAGCTGTCATCGCCTGCGGTCTGCTTTCAGTCCTTTACGCCATCTGGGCGACACGTTCGGTCCTCGCGGCCGATCAGGGCAATGCACGCATGCAGGAAATTTCCGCGGCCATCCGCGAAGGCGCGCAGGCCTATCTGGCGCGCCAGTACACCACCATCGCCATCGTCGGCGTCGTGGTCCTGCTGCTCGCCTGGTGGCTGCTTTCGATCACCGCCGCCATCGGCTTCCTGATCGGCGCCGTTCTATCGGGCGCCGCTGGCTTCATCGGCATGCACGTCTCGGTGCGCGCCAATGTGCGCACCGCGCAGGCCGCCTCCAACAGCCTTGCTGCCGGCCTTGAGATCGCCTTCAAGTCGGGCGCCATCACCGGCATGCTGGTTGCTGGCCTGGCCCTGCTTGGCGTTTCGATCTACTATTTGATCCTCACCCAATTCATGGGCCTTCAGCCCGATGACCGTGTCGTCATCGACTCGCTGGTTTCGCTCGGCTTCGGCGCCTCGCTGATCTCGATCTTTGCCCGTCTCGGCGGCGGCATCTTCACCAAGGGCGCCGACGTCGGCGGCGATCTCGTCGGCAAGGTCGAAGCCGGCATTCCCGAAGACGATCCGCGCAACCCGGCCACCATCGCCGACAATGTCGGCGATAATGTCGGCGATTGCGCCGGCATGGCCGCCGACCTGTTCGAGACCTATGCGGTAACCGTCGTCGCCACCATGGTGCTCGCCGCCATCTTCTTCGGCGGCACCGCCGTTCTCGGTGCAGCTATGCTCTATCCGCTGGCCATCTGCGGCGCCTGCATCCTGACCTCGATCGTCGGCACCTTCTTCGTCAAGCTCGGTTCCAGCGGCTCGATCATGGGCGCGCTCTACAAGGGCCTGATCGTCACCGGCCTGCTGTCGATCGTCGGCCTTGCCGTCGCCACTTCGGCATGCATCGGCTGGGGCGAGATCGGCACTGTCGCCGGCATGGCCATCACCGGCACGAACCTGTTCATCTGCGGCCTGGTCGGCCTTTTGGTAACCGGCCTGATCGTGGTGATCACCGAATATTATACCGGCACCAACAAGCGCCCGGTGAACTCGATCGCCCAGGCCTCGGTCACCGGTCACGGCACCAACGTCATCCAGGGCCTCGCGGTCTCGCTGGAATCGACGGCGTTGCCGGCGATTGTCATCGTCGGCGGCATTATCTCGACATACCAGCTTGCCGGCCTCTACGGCACGGCGATCGCGGTGACGACGATGCTTGGCCTCGCCGGCATGATCGTCGCGCTCGACGCCTTCGGCCCGGTTACCGACAATGCCGGCGGCATTGCCGAAATGGCCGGCCTGCCCAAGGAAGTGCGCCAGTCCACCGACGCGCTCGACGCGGTCGGCAACACCACCAAAGCGGTAACCAAGGGCTACGCCATCGGTTCGGCCGGACTTGGCGCGCTGGTGCTGTTCGCGGCCTACTCTAACGACCTCAAGTTCTTTGCCGCCAATGGCGACAAATACCCCTACTTCCAGGGCATGGGCGAGGTCTCCTTCGACCTCTCCAATCCTTATGTCGTCGCCGGCCTGATCTTCGGCGGCCTGATCCCGTATCTGTTCGGCGGCATCGCCATGACCGCCGTCGGCCGCGCCGCGGGTGCTATCGTCCAGGAGGTGCGCAAGCAGTTCCGCGAGGATCCGGGCATCATGGCCGGCACCTCGAAGCCGAACTATGCGCGCGCCGTCGACCTTCTGACCAAGGCAGCGATCCGGGAGATGATCGTTCCATCATTGTTGCCGGTGCTGGCGCCGCTGGTGGTCTATTTCGGCGTCCTCCTGATCTCCGGTTCGAAGGCATCCGCCTTTGCCGCCCTCGGCGCCTCGCTGCTCGGCGTCATCGTCAACGGCCTTTTCGTTGCCATCTCGATGACCTCCGGCGGCGGTGCCTGGGACAACGCCAAGAAGTCGTTCGAAGATGGCTTCGTCGACAAGGACGGCGTCAAGCACCTCAAGGGCTCCGAAGCGCACAAGGCCTCGGTGACCGGCGACACGGTTGGCGATCCCTACAAGGATACTGCTGGCCCGGCGGTCAACCCGGCGATCAAGATCACCAACATCGTCGCGCTGCTGTTGCTGGCCGTGCTCGCGCACGGCTAAGCTCGGTCGCTACGGCTCGAAACAAAAACCCGCGGGATCGCTCCCGCGGGTTTTTCATTGCCTGAGATGTGCTGCTTCCGGGGAGGGAAGAGAAAAGAAAGAAGCCGATACCGTCGGGGTGGATCAGGTGCCGCCGAGCGTGCTGCCACCGCTGCCGCCGGGAACACCGGGCGCCAGCTTGCTGGCGCCACTGATGATCTGGCTGAGGAAGTTCTGGTCCTTGCCGCCGGTCGGCGTGGTGCGCGAGATGAAGTCGAACACTTTGCCGTCCTTCAAGCCGTAATTGGCGATCTGGGTGACGCGCCCATCATCGCCGAAATAGACCGCCAGCACATGCTGGTCGACCAGCCGCGGCTTGTCGAAGGCGACATAGCGCTTGCGCGTCTGCGAAATGTAATAAAAGGCCTCGTTGTCGAAGGTCGCCTTCGTCGAGGGAGTGCCGAGCGCCAGCAGCACCTGTTCGCGGCTCGAGCCGACAGGCACCAGGTCGATCGCCTGCTGGTCGATGACGTAGCCCTGCGTCAGCGTCTCGCTGGGATTGAGATCGCCGATCATCTTGGACGAATTGCAGGCGGAAAGCGCCGCAGCGATCACCAGCAGCGAAACCGCACCGGCGGGCCTGGGCAGGAAAGTCGACTTGAATTTCAGCGCGTGCAACTACAACTCCACAAGCTGGCCGCAACTTGCGCTGGGCCGCAAAACCGGTAAACCAGCTTGCTTGCCGATGCAACAAGGCCACTTCAACAAACGGTCCCGGGAGACCACCCTCAATGTTCCAGCGCCTCTTTGGCCGCGAACGTCATGCCAACCGCGCCATCACCGAGGCGCTTTACGCACAAATCGTGGCGGCGGCGCGGCAGACGGTGTTTTATTCCGACTGGAACGTGCCGGACACGCCGCTTGGCCGCTTCGAGATGCTGTCGTTGCATATGTTCCTGTTCCAGCACCGGCTGCGCGGCGAGGGCGGTGCTGCGGCAGAGGTTGCGCAGGTGCTGATCGACGAGTTCTTCATGGATGTCGAACATTCTCTGCGGGAACTGGGCATCGGCGACGTCGGCGTGCCGAAGCGCATGCGGAAACTGGCGAAGATGTTCTACGGCCGCACCGCCGCCTATGACGATGCGCTGAAACGAAATGACCATGATGCACTTGCCACCGCCCTTGCCCGCAATGTCAGGCCCGATGCCGGCGTCTGGCCGCAGGCATCGCAGCTGGCACTCTATGCCGCCGATGCATCAAGGCAACTCACGGAACAGCCGACTGAATCGATCGTTTCCGGCACGGTGGCATTTCCCGTGGCCAACTCTGAGCGAAGGCGGACTGAGTGAAGGCGGCGCAGTGGAGGCGAAGATGAAACATCCTGATACCCACAGCCCAGTGTCCTTCCTGGCAAATGTCGCCCGGCTGCCGCAAAAGGGGCTGCCGGTGGTGATCGACGCCGACGCCGGGCAGCGCGCCGTGCTGGCCGTCGAGCACGAGCTGCTTTCGGTCGAGAACTATCGCGCCGAACTCCTGGTCGAGCCGTGGAAGCGCAATGGGGTGAAAGTCAGCGGCCATGTCGAGGCCGATATAACGCAGGCCTGCATCATCACCCTCGACCCGGTCCAGGCGCATATCGACGAGCCGGTCGAGGCGCTGTTCCTGCCGGAACACTCCAAGCTCGGGCGGCAAGGTTTCGACAGTGGCGGTGAGATCCTGCTCGACGCCGAAGGGCCGGACAGCCCGGAAACGTTTTCCGGCGACGCGATCGACGTCGGGGCGCTTGCCGAGCAGTTCTTTGGCTTGGCGATCGATCCCTATCCGCGCAAGTCGGGTGTGTCGCTGGAGGCTGCCGGCGATGCCGAGCCTGTGGAGAATGAATTCCAGCAAAAGCTCAGATCACTGCTGGGAAAATCCTGATAGCTGACCCAATTTGAGAAAAGTTGGTTGTGCGGCAGCCCAAAACCGTTATTTTCGCCGAACCTTCGCGAGCCCCGTACCCTGGCAAGCCCGCTGGCCAAGCAACCGTGAGATGAACACCGCGTGATCAGGATTTCCATCGATGCCATGGGCGGCGATCACGGGCCAAGCGTGGTCATCCCGGCGCTCATGACCGTCGCCACCCGCCGTCCGGATATACGCTTCGTCATCTATGGGCGTGAAGAAGTGGTAAGGCCCGAACTCGCCAAATTCCCCAAGCTGGCGGAAGTGAGCGAGTTCATCCACTGCGAGATCGCGGTCAGGATGGACGACAAGCCGAGCCAGGCGCTGCGCCATGGCCGCTGGAAATCATCGATGTGGAAAGCCGTCGAGGCGGTCAAGGCAGGCACTGCCGACGCCTGCATCTCGGCCGGCAATACCGGCGCGCTGATGGCGATGTCCAGATTCTGCCTTCGCACCATGGCGACCATCGACCGCCCGGCGATCGCGGCGCTCTGGCCGACATTGCGCGGTGAAAGCGTCGTGCTTGACGTCGGCGCCACCATCGGTGCGGATGCGCATCAACTGGTTGATTTTGCCATTCTGGGCACCGGCATGGCGCGCTCGGTTTTCGGCATCGAACGGCCGAGCGTCGGCCTGCTCAATGTCGGCGTCGAGGAGATCAAGGGTCAGGAGGAGGTCAAGGAGGCGGGTCGTATGCTGCGCGAGGCCAACATGGCCTCGATGAACTACCATGGCTTTGTCGAGGGTGACGACATCGGCAAGGGCACTGTCGACGTCGTCGTTACCGAAGGATTTGCCGGCAATATCGCGCTCAAGACGGCGGAAGGCACGGTCAGGCAGATCGCCGGCTATCTGCGCGCGGCGATGAACCGGACGCTGATGGCCAGGATCGGCTATGTCTTCGCCAAGACCGCCTTCGATCGCCTGCGCGAGAAGATGGATGTCGGCCGCTCCAATGGCGGCGTCTTCCTGGGATTGAACGGCATCGTGGTGAAAAGCCATGGCGGGGCTGATTCGGATGGCTTCGCGGCGGCGATCGAGCTTGGCTACGACATGGTGCGCAACAATCTGCTTGACCGCATCGAGGCTGATCTCGACCTGTTCCACGCACGCAATCCGAATGCCCAGACAATCCGGAAATCCGACGTCGTCATCGACGCAAAGGAATAGGAAAGAGCATTGATCAGATCAGTCGTGCGCGGCACGGGCGCCGCGCTGCCCCGCCGCATCATGAAGAATGCCGACTTCGAAGGCATGGTCGAGACCTCAGACGAGTGGATCGTCCAGCGCACCGGCATTCGCCAGCGCCACATCGCGGCCGACGACGAGACGACGGCCTCGCTGGGCGAGGCGGCCGCGCGCGCAGCCCTCGACAGCGCCGGCCTGACTGCAGCCGACATCGATTTGATCGTGCTGGCGACCTCCACGCCCAACAACACCTTTCCCGCGACCGCGGTCGAGATCCAGAACCGGCTCGGCATGCACCACGGTTTTGCCTTCGACCTGCAGGCGGTCTGCTCGGGCTTCGTCTATGCGGTGACGACCGCCGACCTCTATATCCGCGGCGGCTTGGCCAGACGGGTGCTGGTGATCGGCTCGGAAACGTTTTCGCGGATTCTCGACTGGAACGACCGCTCGACCTGCGTTTTGTTCGGCGACGGCGCCGGCGCAATGGTGCTGGAAGCAGGCGCTGGGGCAGGCGGCATCGCCGACCGAGGCGTTCTGGCGGCCAGCCTGCGCTCCGACGGCATCCACAAGGACAAGCTTTTCGTCGACGGTGGGCCGTCGACCACCGGAACGGTAGGACATCTCCGGATGGAGGGCCGCGAAGTGTTCAAGCATGCGGTCGGCATGATCACCGACGTCATCGAGGCGACGTTCGCACAGGCCGGCATCAGCGCCGCCGATCTCGACTGGTTCGTGCCGCATCAAGCCAATAAACGAATTATTGATGCTTCGGCCAAAAAGCTCGGGATAGAGGAGCGGAAGGTGGTGGTGACCGTCGATTTGCACGGTAACACCTCGGCTGCTTCCGTGCCGCTGGCACTGTCCGCGGCCGTCGCCGACGGCCGCATCAAAAAGGGTGACCTGGTGCTGCTTGAGGCGATGGGCGGGGGCTTCACCTGGGGGGCGGTGCTGCTCCGTTGGTAAGTGCCGAACTAACGGGTTCGGGTCCTTGACCTTGACGGATCAATTACTTAGGCTCTGCCGTTGCTTGTATCGATTTATTTTTTTGAGCTGATGGGACGGTTCGTATGGGGGGAAAGACACTTACGCGCGCCGACCTCGCCGAAGCCGTTTACCGCAAGGTTGGGCTGTCGCGTACTGAATCGGCCGAGCTTGTCGAGGCGGTGCTGAATGAGATCTGCGAGGCGATCGTTCGCGGCGAGACGGTGAAGCTGTCGTCCTTCGCGACCTTCCATGTCCGCTCCAAGAACGAGCGCATCGGGCGCAACCCCAAGACCGGTGAGGAAGTGCCGATCCTGCCGCGCCGGGTGATGACCTTCAAGTCGTCGAACGTGCTGAAGAACCGCATCCTGCGCTCCCATCAAACCAGCAAGGCCAAGGGCAGCAAGTAGACGCCCAATCTCCCTTGCCGAGAATCATGCTCCAGGCTTCGGTTGAAAAACGAACCCTGCTTTTACGCCGGGCTTGAATATTGTTTCATAAACCGCTGAAATAAGATGCGATTCGGCAGGCCGGATCGGTATTTGGGTGTGATCCGTTCCGGTGGGGCGGAAAGCTGATCTCTTTGTTTAAGCATGATGTTGCCCGAAAACCGGTTCCCGCCTTTCGCGATCATGCTCTAGCGTGAGGATTTGCCCATGGACAAGAGCCCCGATGCTTTCCGCACCATCAGCGAGGTCGCGGAGGATCTGGATTTGCCGCAGCACGTGCTGCGCTTCTGGGAGACGCGTTTCAACCAGATCAAGCCGATGAAGCGCGGCGGCGGCCGCCGCTACTACCGGCCGCAGGACGTCGAGCTGATCAAGGGCATTCGTCATATGCTCTACGATCAGGGCTATACGATCAAGGGCGTGCAGAAGCTATTGCGCGAGAACGGCAACCAGTTCCTGATCGCCGTCGGCAGTGGCGATATGGCGGCGGTCGAGGCGATCTCGCAGCGCCGACAGGCTGACGCGGTGCCGCTGACGCAAGCGGCGCAGCCGCGCGGCCCGGACGACGAAATGCTGGTCGGTCAACCGAGGGTGAAACCCAGCCGTCGTTTTTTCGGCATCGGCAAGACCGACGAGGAAGGCCCGGTTCCGCCGGACGCGTCAAAACTTTCCCGTGACAATCGCGCATTGCTGCAGGAGGCGCTGTTCGACCTCTTGGAATGCAAGCGCCTGCTCGATCAGGTTCGCTAGAGCCCGCCGGGGCAAACCGGAACGGTCTTCGGGGTCATGCGTTAGGCTTCCTTCTGCAGATGAAGGAACCACGTCATGGCATCGCTTTCGAGCATCTCCGACACCGATCTGGACAAGCAGGTCGCGGCCCTGACCAGAGAACTGGCCACCTTGAAGAAAGCCGTGTTGAAGCGAGGCGGCGCCTATTACGAAGACGGGCGCGATACCGCGTCGGACTATTATTCGGACATCACCGAGCGCCTCGGCGACGCCTTGCCGGCGATCAGAAGGCAAGGCCGGGCGATCGAGAAGACCGCCCGTGATCACCCGGCGACGGCGGCCGCTGTTGGGCTGGTTCTGGTCGGGCTCGTCGCCAGTCTGTTCCTTGGCGGCGGGCAGCAAAAAACGCCGCGAGCGCGATCAAGGTCGGCACATTGAGACATGGGAAATTGCGGTCGTCAGCGGACGGCCGCATTTTTCGCTGACGCGGCAAACCCGGCAAGCTGGCCGCCCTTGATCAAAGACCAAGAATGCCTGCTTGCCGGCTGTCTGTCCTAAGGTGTTTTCAGTACTTCTTCGCCACAACCTTCTTGTGATGATGGCGGTAGTGGTGGACGCGGTGGTGGTAGTGATGGCGATGATGCTTCTTGACGGTGGTGTGCATCGTCGCCGCATTCGCGTTGCTCGCGCCGATGATCGGCATCGAGAAGGCAAGTGCGATTGCAAGTCCAAGGGCGGAGAGAAGAGACTTCTTTATGACGTCGTTTCCTTTTTTGCGCAGGCGGAATTTGAGCGTCACTGATTTAGGTCGGTGACTCGAGCGCTGCGGTTAGGACTATCGCCCTGGAATTTTTCGCCAGTGTCTCCGGACTGTAGAATTTTGTTTCTGAGCCGTGTCTGAAGACCTTTGCCCCACCGGGCTACCGGTCGATCACGCCTCGGCACGCCATTCACCTCACATCGGTGGCACCACGCCATTGTTTCCGACGACGACCCGGCCGGATGTCAGTGTGCCGCCCTTGCCGCGCTCGGCGTTGACGAAGACCGTCGCGCCGGGCTTGAGGTCGGCCGGTGTCGCGGCAGCGAAGGTCACGATCGGCGTGGCTTGCGGGATCGAGATATTCTTCTGCTGGCCATTGTCATAGATCAACGTCACGGTGCGGCCGTCGACATTCGTCACATCGGCGATGGTGCCGTTGGTCATCCGGCTGTTGGGCTGCAGGTCCCAGGGGCGGTCGCCTTCGCCGGTCCCCTTGAGGGCCGCAGGAAAGATCACCACTTCCAGCCCCCCGCTGCCGCCGTCCGCCTTGGCGACGGAGGCGATACCGACGAAGTCGCCCTGCTTGATATCGTCTGCCGACGCTTTGGCAACGCCGGAGATTTTCCAGCCGGGCGCAAGAGCTATCGTGTCGGCGTCGCCTTGGCGCGTCTTCACGGTCAGCGTCGACCCGGCGAGGCTGACGACCGTGCCGCGCACGCGCATGGTGTCCGCCGCCTGCGTCACGTCTAATGTGATCCCGATAAGGCCGGAAATCGTGCCAAGCACGATCGCGAAGGTCTTCAAATTCATGGGATTGATCCTTTTCAAAACGGCTGGCGCGCCAGCAACAGCCGCTTAACGAGTTGGCGGCTCGAAATCGTCGAACGATTCGGCGTCCGGCCATTCAAAAGAACTTGATAGGAAAGACGTGCCGTATGACCATTCCTGCGTCGGTTCACGATGCCGTGACGCTATCTTTGATGCTTGGCAAATCACCAGCGAGCAGGCATTCTCCCGACCGTCTCAGGCAACAACATGATTTGATCTAACTCTTTCATCCCACGGAGTTGCCAATGCCCCAAATAGCAAAACGCGAACCTTACTCCGAACTGGCGGCGAGCGCGGTTACGCCTGAACGCAGTGCCGTCCGAACCGCCCGGGAAGCCCGTGGATACAGCATCGAAGAGCTGTCCCTGGCGTGCGGGCTGGCAGCCTATGAGATTGCCGACATCGAAAGCGGCAAGGATGCCGATCCTTCGAAACGTCGGCGTATAGCCTCCGCGCTTCAACTTCCGGAAAGCGCTCTGTTCGACGAAGCCGTCTTGCCTGCGGAAAGGCGATCGGTCTCGTAGCCTAGTGCCATGCGTTTATTCGACGAGCTCGCCATGGGTTGCCCTGGCGGGCTTCGTTTTGCCGGCCGCTTAGCGGACTTGCCGGCCGCCATGGCAACGCGAGACGGGAATTGTCGGAGATGAGCCTCGAATCCGTTCGCGCCTTCTTCGCTGCCCGTGCGCCCGACATCGATGTCATCGTCACGGAAGCCAGCTCGGCGACGGTGCCTCTGGCCGCCGAAGCGCATGGCGTAGCGCCGGCGCAGATTGCCAAGACGATCTGCTTGCGCGCCGGCGACCAGACGATGCTCATCGTCGCCAGCGGCATCTCCAGGCTGGACAATCGCAAATTCAAGGACCGGTTCGGCGGCAAGGCGCGAATGCTGGACGCCGAGCAGGTGTTCGCCGCGACCGGACATCCCGTCGGCGGGGTATGTCCGTTCGGCCTGCCCGCGCCGCTGCCGGTCTATTGCGACATGTCGCTGCGCGCTTTTGACGAAGTCGTGCCCGCGGCAGGCGCAGCGAATGCGGCGGTGCGTCTCAGCCCGCAACGCATGGCCGAACTCGTCGAAGCCGAGTGGGTGGATGTTTGCCAATAGTCAATCATCGAGGTCCCAACCCTGACGACTGCAGCTGGATGGAAACCGGGATTGAGAGGAAGGGACTTTGGGGGCAAGTCCTTGTTGAAATGGTCGGAGTGGCCGGATTCGAACCGACGACCCCTTGACCCCCAGGAATGCCAAAGCCGTTTTCAGGCCATTTCAGTCAAGTGCGCTATCTTTCAAAAGCCTTGCAACATAAGGGGTTGAGCGGTAACCCTGTTTTCAGGGCTTTTCGATTGGGGCCATGGGTTTTCAAAAGAAAGGCCCCAAAAAGGCCCCAAGCGGAAAAGGCCCCAAAATGATACCAGCAAGGGGCCGACGAAAAAATGCCGAGAGTTCTCCTCGACGATACCTTCGCCAGGAAGGTCGACCGATCCGCAGCCAGCCAAATCGAATTCACTGACGAACGCATCCGAAGCTGGAAAGCCCGCATCTATGCCGACAGGATTGTCGGTTCGCTGCGCTACAAGCCGCTTGGTTCGACAGTGAAGAAGCGCTTTCCCCTTGGCGAGTATCCGAACATCACCATGGCAGAAATGCGCCGCAGGGCCGAGGCCGCGCTCGGCAAAATCCGTACTGGCGCTGACCCCGCAGCTGAGCGCGAGGCGATCCGCAAGGAGCGCCAGCAGCAGGAAAAGGAATCGGCGCTAGATCTCGGGGGCCTGCTCGACCTCTACTATCCGGCGTTGGCCAAGCAGAAATCATCGTGGGAGCAGGACAAGGGCTATCTTGAGCGCGATATCCGCTCGCAATGGGCCAAACTGAAGCCGCGCGACATCACCACAGCCGATTGCACCACCCGGCTCCAGATTGTCGCCGTTCGCGCGCCGGTCGCCGCCAATCGGCTCCGCTCCGCCCTTCTTCGCTTTTTCGATTGGGCCATCGACCAGAGCCACCTCACCGTCTCGCCCATGCTCGGCGTGAAAAAACCGACCAAGGAGAGAAAGGACGGCGAGGTCGACCGCGTGCTGTCCGACGCCGAATTCGTCGTGCTTTGGCGGGCAATCGAGACATCCAGAATGATCCCCGGTATGCGCGCGGCCCTGCAAGTGCTGGCGCTGACCGGCAAGCGACCCGATGAAATCGCCGGGCTGTCGCTGGCCGAATTGCAGCACCTCGATGACCCGGCCGAGGCGATTGCCGATTTCCCGGCCAGCCGCATGAAAGCTCGCCGGCGACATATACTGCCGCTCTCCGCACCTGTCATTCGGATTATCAAGGAACAGATCGCCCGCCAAGCGGCGGAAGCGCAAGCCGAGCGGCGGGCCATGCTCGATCATATTTTCGCTTCCCGCTTCGCCGACCGCAAAAGGATCGCCCGCCATTCGCTTTCGCAATGCCTGCGCCGCATTATCCCGGCGCTCGACCCGAACGGCGAGGACGGCGAGATCGTCAAGCGCCTGCAAGCCGATCCGCCGACGCCGAAGGCTTTCCGCGCCACTTGCGCGACCGGCATGGCCCGGCTCGGCATTCCGCGTGAGGATCGCAAGGCGGTGCTGGCACACGTTGAGGATGACGTGATGGCCAAGCACTACGACGCCTACGACCGCTTGCACGAAAAGCGAATCGCGTTGGAGGGATGGGCTCGGCATGTCGAAAGCCTGTTGTCCGGCGACAGGAAAACAGGCGCCGTCATTCCGATCCGGGTGGCGCGGTCATGACCAGCGAGGTTGACCGGCTCGCCCTAATCGCCCGCGTGCGAAAATTGCGCGCGCAAGCTGCCGACGGTGAAGCGGTCGTCGCTATGCGGCAGTTGGTGGATCTGCTCGATGAAGTCATTGACGCGCTAGCAGTAAAGCACCAGCCGCGCGGCCGCCCTCCCGGCCGGCTGAGCGTGCATGCCATTGTTGCGACCTTCCTGATCCGTCAAATGCGGTGGGACAAAGAGGAGGCCCTGGAGTCGGCCGCTAGCGTCGCGGACGTCGAATTGACCAAGGACGAGGCACGAAAATTCCGGATCATGGTGAATGCGCTTCTGCGAAAGGATCGAGAGAGTTGGGAGGCGTATTATCGCCGAAAAACAAACCCCGGCGCGGAAAGAAAATCGGCTGATTTAGTTTAGCTTGCAGGCAGTTTCCGACACACGCATGCTTTGGCATGAAAGCAAATCTTGCAGTGTTTCGGAGGAGCTGCTCATGAACAATACCCTCAAAAATTTTATCGACGACGACGACCGGATTCTTAGCGAAGACGAACTCGACGTGCTGACCGGCATTTCGAGCACAACGCGGTGGCGGGAGCGCAAGGCTGGCAGGTTCCCGCTCTTGATGGAGCTGTCGCCGGGCCGCAAAGGCAACACGCTGCGGCAGGTTCGCGAATGGCGAAAGGAACGTCAGGCCGCCGCCGAAGCGCACGCCAAGGCCAAGTGCTTGGAGCCTCCGGGGCGCGGCAGGCCGCGCAAGAACGCCGCCGGGCTACCCCCGGCCATCTGAAACGAAAAAGGCCCGACCGCGCTGGTGACGCGATAAGGCCGAGGAAAGGCATTCTTTCTGAGGGCGGGGCAAGTATGCCTTCCACGGCCTGAAATCGTCAAGCAGCGCGGCGTCCAAACCCGGACGAACCGCATGTCCAATGTCGCACTCGCTTGGGCTTATAGGCAGCAAACCCCCGACGCGGGGGCCAAGGCCGTGTTGGTGTGTCTGGCATGGCGGGCCGACTCGAAAACCGGCAAATGCTGGCCGTCCATAGCTACGATCAGCGCCGACACCCAAATCCCCGAACGCACCGTCAATCGGAAGATCAAAGAACTCACCAAGGCCGGATTGATAACCGCAAAGCGGCGGCGAAGGGTTTCGAATGTCTATGCCTTGATGTGCCACGGTGGCGTTTCTAAAGCGGACGGAAAGCCGGTTCTTGAAACGCCAAATAGGCAACCAAGAAACGCCAAATCCGGCGCTTCAATAGCGCCAAGCTCTGGCGCACAAACAATAAAAGAACAAAAAAATGAACAGGGCGTGCGCGCGAGACACAACGGCGAAGGGACGGCTTTTGCCGCGATGAACGGGCAAGCCGTCCTCGACCTTGCCGCGATAGAAAAAGCCACCGTCAGCGCCGAGCTGTTCCGATCCGAGCGCGCAACATTTCCGGCCGAGCAGCGGGCGCGGACCGATGCTGAACGGCGCTGGCTCAACGATCTGCTCAAACTCGATCCGGAGCTTTACCAGACCGTCGTGCCCGAGATGACGCTGGAAACCAGCGCAGCCGTAACCGACGCCGAGCTGGCGCGGCGCGGCGGCGGCCTCCAGATGCTGATCGGCACCGGTCCGCCGAAGAGGCCATGAAATCCCGGCGCCAATCCCGGCGCCGGCAAAACAGGAGGAACAAGGATGATCGAAAGGAAGGAAATGATGAGCGACGCCAAGCGTCACAATCGCCTCGTCGAGTGGCTTGAACAAGCCGCCCTCGACATGCCCAAAGAGGAACTCATAGGCGCGGCGGCGGCGGCTTTCCCCGGCCTGACGGTCGGCGAATTCAAGCGCTCCACAATCGACATGGTCGCTCGCATTCGCGAGCGCGACGAAGAACGAGCGGCGATGGGACTTCCAAAGGCGATCGGATGATCGCACCCGCCGGCCTGATCGCGGCCGATCCGCGCTATTTCGTGGAGCGGCGGCAGTGACCTCGCCAATATCCGTTACGAAACGTTACGGTTGGCCAATGCCCTGCTGCGTCATCTGCGGTGCTCGATTGCGGTCCAAGCGGCGCGACGCGCGCTATTGCTCGAACGCCTGCCGGCAGCGGGCGGCGCGGGCACGTGAGCAATTCCCCGACCTTGGCGAACTCGACAAAGCGATTGAGGCCGCCCGGCTCGATTATTGGGCATTGATCGCCATGAAGGCGCGCGCGACGGGTCGTCATGAGGGCGAAGTGCTGACCGACGAAGCGGTGTACGTCGATGGCGGCGGCAATGTCTTTCGCTGTGGCCGGAACATGGGCCCAAACGGGCGCTGGGCAGGCAAGGTCAAGCCATCTCGTCCCGGTTGGGACGCATGGGGAGTCGAGGCTGCCGGGCCGCCGCACAATCCGCCGCCGCCCGGTTCGGATGTTACGAAGCGAAAACGACGGACGGAAAAGCGCTTGCGCCGTGTCTCTCGTCGCGCTGACGACCAATAGTGAGGTGATGATCGATGTCCGTTGATCTCAACCTCCTCGACCGTGTGATAGCCGACCTTCAGACGCTCCGGGGCTCGCTCGCGTCGGAGTCGATAGCGCCTGCGGATGAGCCTGACCAGGATGATGATCTGCTCGACACGGCGACGGCCGCGAGCCGCTTCAACATACCAATCGACACATTGCGATGGCTCGCGCGCGAGAAGGGCATGGGCGAGAAGAGCGGCGGGCGCTGGCTGATCAGTGCGTTGGCTCTCCGCGACTACCTCAAACGCGAGAAACGCGAGTAGATGGGCCTGAAACGCGAGAGAATGGCGGTTTTCCACTCGCGTTGCGGATTGCACCATCCCGGCAACGAAAATGGAGAACCCACCATGCAGCCCGCCGCCACCATGTCATCCGATCTGCCGATGGTCGCCAAATTCCTGCTTGCAGCAAAGGGCGATCACATCCTGGCGCACACGATCGCAGCTAACAACCGGGCTTCTGACCGCGTGTTGCGCATTTTGGGCAAGGCGGCAGTCAGCGCCGGCACAACGCTCGATGGCGACTTCGGCGAAGTGCTCGTCGACGTGAGAATCGCGCAATCCGCCTTCTTTGGCAGCCTTCGAACCCGCAGCGTGTTCTTCCGGCTGTTGGATTCGGGCTTCAGGCTGGTGCCGTTACGGACATATTTGGGCATCGTCAGCGCGAGCGCCACAGCATGGGTGGTCGGCGAGGGCGCGCCAAAACCGCTATCGCGGCTGACGCTCAGCAGCCCGTCGCTCGCCCCGAAAAAGGTCGCCGCGCTCGTGTGCATGACGCAGGAAGTTGCGCGCGACACTAGCGCGGCCGGCATGTCAGTGGTCAATCAGGAACTGCGCGGTGCCGTCAGCGACGTCGTCGATGAAGCCCTTTTCGGCATCGTCATGGCAGGCGCGCCGAGCACGCCAAGCGTGGACATGACTGCCGACCTCACCACGTTGCTCAACACCGTCAACGTCAGCGGCGCCGGCGCCCTGTTCTGGGCGATGAGCGTCGACGTTGCCAATCGGGCGGCCGTGCTCGACACCCGGAACGGCGCCATGTCGCCTTTAGGTGGCGAGATGCTGGGTTTGCCGGCCTTGGTGTCAAGCACGATTCCGGCCGGCACCTTGCGATTGATAAACGCAGCTGCCATTGCGGCGAATGCCGACTCCATCGGCCTTGAGGTTTCCGATCAAGCCGACATCGTGATGGCCGACGATCCGGCCATGCCCGCCGCGATGGTATCAATGTTCGAGACAAACAGCATCGCGTTGAAGGCGGAGGTTTCGTTCGCAGCCGAGAAAACTCGCGCTGACGCGGTTGGCGAGATCACCGGCATTACGTGGCCGGCTGCCTGAAAGGGAGCGGCGTCATGGATAACATCGATCCCGAGATCCTCGCAAAGATGAAGGCGCAGCAACCGCGTATTGACGCGCTCGCCAAAGCTATGGCAGGCGATCTCACTGCTGAGCAGCTCGCGCAGCCAGCCAGTAAGCGCCTCGTTCACCTGCTGATTGCCGACCTCGTCGTGGTAATGCGGGACGGGCTGATCAAACAGGTCAAAGACCTTCAGGCTCGCGTCGTCGAACTCGAAGCCGGCGGCGTGAAATACTGCGGCACGTGGCAACGCGCCTTGCCGTATCGCAAAGGTACGGTTGCAACGAGCGGCGGCTCCATGTGGATTGCTCTGCGCGACACCGTTGAAGGCGAACAGCCCGGCAAGGCACTGGATGCATGGCAACTCAGCGCGAAAGACGCAAAGCCTACCAAGCGCGTGAAGGCGAACGGCAGGCGGCAGGCATGACCACCTTCAGCCGCGAAGACATGGTGGCAGCCTCGCAGAATGCCGTTACCGCATTTATCCGCTCCTTCGGCCGCGCACCTAGCCAGAGCGAAAGGGAGATGATCATCTCAGCGCTCACGCGCTATTTCGACGAGCCCAATGCACCAACGACGAGGCTTCAGTGACGCTGCCGCGCTCGCTTTCGCCCGTCGGGCGGCGGGCGGCTGAGGCGATCATGCCGCCCGCTGGTACCGAGGCGGAATTACAGGTTCCGACCCGATGGGGGCTTCCGCCTCTACTGGAATAATGTTCCGCAAGTGCTGTCTCGCCGCTTCAACTGCCTCTACAAGAGCTACATTGTTCGTGGCGCAACAGACGGAATTGGCAAGCTGGGATGGGTTACAGGGAAGATATTAGGCATGAGGTCGCGCTGCGCGGAATCCAGTATCTGGTGCACTTCACCCAATTTGGGAACCTGCACAGCATCGTCACGCACGGCCTTCTTTCGCGCGCGGATCTGCATGCGCGCGGCCTCGGCGCTTTCACGAGCGCTAGCCACAGGCCCGACGAGAAGTACGAGGCCAACTCGGTATCGATTTCTGCAATCAACTACGAAATGTTCATGGCGAAGCAAAAGACCTGTGGGCGGACCGATTGGGTCGTCCTCCTTCTCGATCCGAGTATCCTCTGGACGCACAACTGCCGATTTTGCAGCCGCAACGCAGCGAGGCGGGCAATGAAGGAGCACAGAGGCCGTTTGGACGGCCCTTGGGGCCTTGCGCAGATGTTTTTGGACGACATGTCTCACCCGCAGTTCCAGGGAGCGTCCTACCGAAAGGAGACCGGCATTCCAGACTGTCTGACGACCCATCCCGATGCGGAGGTGCAGGTGTTCGGACCAATCCCGCCCGAATCTATTCTCTACGCATGGGTTGAACGACGTAACCTGGTTGAAGCCGTTCAAGCGGAACTGAACCGATTGCCCGGCCCGGAACGCAAGGTTCAGGAGCAGGAGTTTAAGCCCCGGTTTTGGAATGACTACTCAGCATGGGGCTAGGTCCGCGAAGCGGTTTAGCGACACGTCAGCCGTGAACGGCTGCTTTCGACCTAAGCGTTAGTTTAGCATGGGGGGCGGTGCAAAGTCACCAAAGCCGCCGTTTGCAGGGCCCGCGGGGCCGCCACGCGGAGAATTTTTTTTCTGCCGCTCTAAAAAATCCGAGGGGGAGTTTTTCCAGTCTGTGGATGCAAAATCGAGATTCGCTTGTGAAATCCGGCTCTGCGCCGAGCGGCCGGCCATCTTTGAGGTATATGCGCAGCGAAATCGAGCGCTACCTTGCCGGCGGGCCGTCAAAGAAATGCGCGAGGAAAATATCGACAAGGCGGTCGAGGCCGCCGCCCGCCGCAATGCCAATGGCAGCGGGGCGCGGCCATGACCGGCCTTGGACTGCTTACCCGCTCGTCTCAGATGGACGCTTCGCTGCGGCCATTGCGTCACGGAATGCTCGTGCCACGTAGTCTGGGCCTTGGTC
This sequence comes from Mesorhizobium sp. M0060, assembly GCF_040323155.1. Lineage (NCBI taxonomy): Bacteria > Pseudomonadati > Pseudomonadota > Alphaproteobacteria > Hyphomicrobiales > Phyllobacteriaceae > Mesorhizobium > Mesorhizobium sp. M0060. Next base: position 14,534 of record NZ_JAMYUP010000010.1, on the reverse strand, counting down.
CGATGTCCGTCCTGTTTCCACCAGCATGGCTCTCATTTCATTGGTCATCGCCATGATGTTTGACATAGACTCGGCGTGAGCAATGGCGGCCTCGATTCCAACTGGCTCCCCAGCCTTTTGCAAAAGATGTACCTGAAAGCGGTACACCTGTGCGACGATTTCGCCAACGTTGCCATTGGTGACGGGATCCACGCTCTCAAATTCCAGTCGGGCATCAGGATCGTAGATGGGAAGGACCCTATCATCGAGTTGCCGGAAGATAATTCCGGCACCGCGAGAGGGATTCGACATGTGGTTGAGATGATAGCTCTCGTTCTGTCGCAATGGGCCGAGGAACTCACCGCCCCCGCCGCGCTGGGCGATGGGTTGAACAATACGAAGGGCCGCCTTTAAGAGGGGATAGTCAACCACCGGGTGCGCGATTTTCCTCGTCATCGCGTCACCGAGGAAGCCCACGAGCCCCGCGAATTCACCGTCGATGTACCTTTCGACACGTTCCGGATGCCAAAAGCCACAGCCGCGAGAAAACGCATAATCGCTGGACGCGTTGAACAGGATGATATCATTCACCCTAAGGGCGAAGCTGCTGGGATGGTGCTGAAAGATCAGGCTGTCGATCCCAAAGCCGTTCAACCCTTTGCCGCTCCCATCGATCGTATACAAATAGAGCAGCCGATCCTTCTTACCTATCCTGTTGCCTACATGGAGATGAGGGTCGATCGTCTCCATGGTGCTCTGCAGGATGATCTGGCTAAGCCAAAGGCAGACGCGAACTTTGTCGAGCCAGTCGAGGAGAGCGAATGCCTGACGTGAGGTTATCGGCCTTCTGTCCAGCAGAGCCAGGACGATAGGCTTAACCGTCTCCTCAAGTGCGCCGTATTCAGAATTGCACGCCTTGCATGCGGGCATAACCAAGGCGGACCAAGCGAACTTAATCGGTTCGCCGGACTCTGGGTTGATGGCCATCGTCACCACTCGACTCGGATCGCCGGTTAGTTCGAGTAGCCATTTGGGCAGTACATGTTCTCGATTTTTGTTGGTCGCAGGTTGCCCGCAGAAGACGCACTGACGCCTCTTGAAGCTCCGTTGCTTGCTCATCCGGTAAAGCCCTTGCCGTGATTCTGGGTTCTGCTCGGCGAAACCCGCATCTTTCGCCAACCGGTAGTCAATGGCGGCCCGGCGGGAACTGACCTTGGTGAAGCTCTATGCGCATTACTGAGGCAGCCGCTATGGGGCGTCGGGGCGGGTTATCGTGAGCGCGCTCGTCTCGCTCGCTCATCAACCATGGGTTCATGGAGAGCGAAAATGCTATCAACGAATAGCCTTCGATTTTTTGGGGACAGCGAGCCCATCTGCAAAAGCGGACCTAGGGGAAATTGAAACACAGCCTCTCGAATAAGGCGTTCGATGGTTATGAAATGTTTCTGGAGATCGTCAGGAAAGTCGGCCGCCCGCAGTGGCAGAAGCCGCTCGGCAGCATAGTTGGCGCGATCTTCGTACTTCTTGGCTCCCCGCGCGAGCACAATCACGGAATCCCGCAATCGAAAAAATATGCTGGAATCGTTCGCCCATTCCTCCCGCGATCTTGCCATTCAGGTTCAAATTCCTCCGGCAACATCCATAAAGGGTATGCCGATTGTCTCGCACAGCGACTTCATGGAGGAAGCATGAGTGCCTGTGTCTGCTGACACCATCGCGCATTTTGGCATGGTTCCATTTTGCGCACAGTGCACGAGGGCGATCAGCGGCATCTTTTCATTTGCAGCTGCGTTCATCGGATGCCCCTGAGCAAGAACAAGTTCGGTCAGACTCACAGCCGCCGCATATACGTTGCCGTCGATCTCCAAGACCTCGATTTCCGACGCGCTGATTTCGTCGGCAAGCTCTTTGTCGAAATCTCTGACCTGATCGAATACCTCCTTTGAGATCACGACCCGTTCATCCTGTGCTCTGAGAAACAAATTCGCTTTCAGATTGCCGCCTGCTGCGCTGTGATACATGCAGCCCTCCAGATCAAGAACGAAATGGATATCCCCCTCTTTCGGCAAGCTATTGCCCCAACCGGTTCAGACCGATCTCGGCAATCTGCGATATCGTGGAAGGCTTGAGGTTTGTCAGCCGGTAGGCGTCATACTGGGAGATCGCTTTACTCTTGACCGCCCCGATGAGCATGTTTGGAAGGAGGTATCCAAATCGTGCGATCTGAGAACTGATCCCGCCGCCGCCACCCTCGCTCTCGTCCTCATCTTCCTCTTCTATGGGCGGCACCTTGGCGGGCAACGATGCCGACCATTTTGTGTAAAATTCGGTATCTATCCCAAGATCTGTGACCCGAAGCGCGGTGGCCTGCTTGCTGGCGCCAAACTGGCGGGAAAGGCTGTCCACAGCGGTTCTAACATCGCGATTCTTGACACGCGAATAGAATGCTTGAAACTCGTCCGACGGCATCATGACAGCTGCTGCGACGCTGTTGCAAAAACGTTCAAGTCGGTTGTTCAAGATGCTCGGGTCGGAAATGCCTGTCGACCCGGTGACGACGTGAACGGCCTCATGGAGTAACGTGAACAGTTTCGTCGCTGGCCGCTGACCGGACGTATTGACAAAGATCACTGGGAATTCACGCGGCATGGCGTAGCAAAATCCCCGGAAAGCGTCGCTCACCCGGTCGCAGAGAACAATTATCCCGCTAGATTCCAGCGAAACGCGCGTTTCGCGGAAAGTATCTTTCGGATCGACAGCACCGCTGGGACGCCTCACCGGTCTATACAGTGCCGAAATCAAGGCGATCGCCCGATCAGTATCTCCTACACGGACTGTGCCCACATTCTGAAAGCGCGCATCCTGATCGAACGTGTCGTCTGCCAGATAGTTTGTAATTGAGCGCGTTCGAGCAAGGCGAGCCAATCCGGATGAGGTCAGAACCGCTGGCCGATTTCCTGCGGTCCGGAAATCCGGGATGTTAGTGTCGACCTCAACGTCATCGGAAAACAAAGACTGAATCGGAACTGCAAGGGATTTGGCCACAGAAAACGCCATGCGCTTGCTGATGGCTGTGGGCGCAGTTTCAATTTGCGATATGGTCGCCAGGGGAATGTTCGCCTCGATTGCCACTGCTTCTTGTGACATCTGGCGAGCCTTGCGAATCTTGGCGACAGCGCTTGGATGGGGGATCAGGGTAAATGCCATTTCAATCAGCAACCACAGAGTGTTTCCGTCTGAATGAGTTCTCGGGTCTTTTACAATTGGCCTTTGGCCTCAATTTGGCGCTGCCAATTCTTCGTGAGTTCAGCATCCTGCCGCGCCTTCCGATCACACGTCGACTTACGGCAATCGAGCAACTGATCGGCTTTAGGAAATATGCAAGCGCGACCGTTACTGCCGATTTAAGAAAAAGAATAGAAGCCGCAAAGCGTCAGGTCATAATAATTGATGGAGGTCTAAAAAACTGGATCAATGGCTGCGCGGTGGGCACATTCTTCTTCGCGCTCACAGCGCTCTATTTTTCATTCTATGCCGCGCTGGACACGTCCTGCATGGGTCGCAGTTTGTCGTTCGCCGCAACAATAATCCATTTTGTCCCCCTCCCAGTAGCAATGTTCATTCTGTTCCTCCGGACCCGCACTGTCTACGGGGAGTTATCAACAGATGTGGCGGCGATCAAGGAAGACGCCATAAGCAAATAGCGGCCCCCAGCCGCAGGGCGCCTTCACGGTGGCGTCTTCTGGCGATTAGGCCGCGTTGTAGCGCGCGGCTGACTTGCGCCTGCGCGGCGATCTTGGCGCGCGTCAAGCCGCGCGACTCGATGCCCCGCAATCATGACGGCGAAGGAACCGGATTGCGGCATGGCCCCAAAATGCCACTGTAATGGAAAGGAAAAGGCCCCAGAAAGGCCCCAATTTCCCGGTTTCGCGTCGTTGCTAGCTTCCCCGGATTTCAAATAAGCCCTATTTTTCAAGGGCTTATTTGGTCGGAGTGGCCGGATTCGAACCGACGACCCCTTGACCCCCAGTCAAGTGCGCTACCGGGCTGCGCTACACTCCGGACCGGTCGCGATGTATCGTGATAGACCGGGTCCGGTCAACCGAATTCGGCTGCTGTCCTGCCCGAAGCAACAGTAGTTGCAGCTGCCGGTCGCCGCGCCGCCCGCAACTGCCACTGATGGCGGTATTCGAGCGCGATGGCGCCCCAGATCAGCCCGAGCAGCAGGTAGACATGCCGCCAGTGATCGATGTCGATGAAGGTGCCGAGCCCGATATTGCCGATGAAGGCGACATAGGCGCATAGGAGATAAGGTTGCCAGGGCCGGTCGCGCAGCAGAATGCGGAAGCCGGCGGCGATCGTCCAGCACGTCAGCGTCAGGAACGACACGAAGCCGAGCCAGCCGTAATCCATCAGCATCTTCAGCCAGATGTCGTGCGTGTCCTCGCCGAAGATCTTGCCGAAGACGAGCGGGCCGATGCCGAACGGATGCTCCAGTGCCATCTGAAAGCCGATCGTGTAGCGGGCGAAGCGGCCGAGGCGGGCGGTGTCGTAGCTTTGTTCGAGTTGGGCGCGGTTCGAGAACATCTCCGCCACGCCCGGCAGCTGCAGGATGACGATCATTGCAACGACCAGCAGCGCGACGGCGGCGATGGTCATGACGACGACGCGCAGCCGGAACTTGCCGCTGGCGCTCTGCAGGAACAAGGCCCCGGTCAGCAGAATCGCCGAAACGGCGAACATGCCCCAGGCGCCGCGCGAAAAGGAAAAGAAAATGCCGGCGGTGATGATCAGCAGCGGCAACGCCAATAGCGGCATGCGCGCGATCGAACCCGTAAGTAGCAGATAGAGCAGGTAGATGCCCGGCAGCACCAGGAACGGCCCGAACACGTTCGGGTCCTGGAAGGCGCCGGCGGCACGGTCGTATTTGGTGAAGATCTCCGCTCCTGGAAAGGCATGGAAATAGCCGGCAATGCCGACCAGCGAAGTCAGCACTGCCGACACCACATAGGCGACGAAGATCACCCGGTAGAGACTGGGCTGGACGGCAGTGACCGAAGCGAAGAAAACCGCGGTGAGGGCCAGGAACAGCGAGACGGCGAGATAGAGCGGCGTGCCGGCGAGGTCCGACATCTGCGTCATCGAGATCATACCGCCGACGTTCATGATCACCAGCAGCACGAGCAGCGGCACCGCCGCGCGCTGGATGCGCAGGCCGAACAAGGGCCACACCACGATCAGCCCGATCATATAGAGGTCGTATGGCGCCGGCTCGGCAATGACGAAACCAGATAGGAAGACGCCGAGGAAAACCGCCCCCGACGCAATCAGGGCGATCAGCTTGGCGTTGACCGCTGCCGCCGGCAATTCGTAGGCCATCGCGCTCAATACGCGTTTTCCGTGTTGAGCAGGCGGATCGGCGTCAGGAACAGGATTCTCAGATCGAACAGCAGCGACCAGTTCTCGATATAATAGAGGTCGTATTCCGTGCGCATGCGGATCTTCTCGTTGGTGTCCATCTCGCCGCGCCAGCCATTGATCTGAGCCCAGCCGGTCACGCCGGGCTTGACCTTGTGGCGGGCGAAATAGCCGTCGACCACCTCATTGTAGAGAAGGTTGTGCGACTGCGCGGCAATGGCGTGCGGGCGCGGCCCGACCAGCGACAGAGAACCGAACAGCGAATTGAAGAACTGCGGCAATTCGTCGATAGAGGTCTTGCGGATGAAGCGGCCGACGCGGGTGACGCGCGGATCGTTCTTGGTCACGGTCTGCTTCGCCGTCGGGTCCGCCTTGTCGGTGTACATCGACCGGAACTTGTAGACCTCGATGATCTCGTTGTTGAAGCCGTGCCGCTTCTGGTGGAACAGCACCGGCCCCTTGCTGTCGAGTTTGATCGCGATCGCGGTCGCCAGCATCACCGGCGAGAACACGATGATGCCGATGATCGAAAAGACGATGTCGAAGGCGCGTTTCGCGACCGAATCCCAGTCGTTGATCGGCTTGTCGAAAATATCGAGCATCGGCACCGAGCCGATGTAGGAATAGGCGCGCGGCCTGAACTGCAGCGCATTCGAATGCGCCGACAGCCGGATGTCGACCGGCAGCACCCACAGCTTCTTCAATAATTGCAGCACGCGCGATTCGGCGGTCAGCGGCAGCGAAACGATCAGCATATCGATGCGCGCGATGCGGGCAAATTCGATGAGCTCGGAAATCGTGCCGAGTTTGGGATAGCCGGCGACAACCGGCGGCGAACGCTTGTCACCACGGTCGTCGAAGATGCCGCAGATGCGGATGTCGTTGTAGGGCTGCTTTTCGACTGAGCGGATCAGCACCTCCGCCGCCTTTCCGCCGCCGACGATGACGGCGCGGCGCTCCATGCGCCCGTCGCGCGCCCAGCGCCGGATCAGCTTCGACATCACCAGCCTGAGACCCAGGATCAGCACGAAGCCAATAACGAACCACGTGCCGAAGAGCAGGCGCGAATAGTCTTCCGACATTTTCATGGTGAAGGCGGTGAGCGCCATCAAGGCGAAGGTTCCGGCCCAAACCAGCAGAAGACGGCCGAAATTGGCGATCGGCCGCATCAGCGCGACGATCTGGTAGCAGTCGGTGACGTCGAGCAGAACGACCGCGAGGAACGAGGTGGCGGCGATCGTCAGCGAGTATTGCCAGGCAAGATAGTTGAAAAAGCCGACATAATAGAAATAGACGGCAAGACCTGACACCAACAGCAGCGCGAATTCCACCATGCGCAGGACGCCGCTCACCATGATCGGCGACATCGTATCGCGCCGGTATTGCGAGGCGACCTGACGGGCGACGTCGTTCATGCCGCCGGCCGTGTTGTTCTCGGCAGGGGCGTCGAATTTGCGCACCGCGTCTAGCGAAAAACGGCGCGCGGGGTCGATTTCGTTCATGGGGCGTCCGTAGGTTTCCCTCAGGTGAATAGCAAAAGAGAGCTAAGAAACCCTTGAAACAACAGATGGCTTTGGAGACGCTTTCACCGGGAGCATTTTGCGGCCGAGTGGAAATCAGTTGCTCTACTGTCTGAGCGCGGCGAAATAGGCCTTTTCGATTTCGGTGGCCATTACATTGGCGCCGAAGCGTGCCTTGAGGTCGGCGGCGCCGGGCATCAGGCCTTTGTAGGCGTCAAGATCGGCCAGCGCAGCGCTTATCTTGTTGCCAAGTTCGCGCGGGTCGGGCCGGATCAGGGCAGGGGAGCCGGTGCCGAAGATTTCCGGTATGCCGCCGACCGATGTCGCGATCAGCGGCTTGCCGGCGGCGAGCGTTTCCAGAACGATATAGGGCATGGCTTCCGCGCGCGAGGGAACGACGACCAGTTCGGCCAGCGCGAAGGCGAGCCTGGCTGGCATCGGCGGCAGGAAGCTGACGTCGAGGCCGAGCTGATTTACCTGGGCGCGATAGCGCGGCAGGTCGTCGCCGTCGCCGACCATCAGCGCTTTCAATGGGCGGCCGAGTCGTGTTGCGGCTAGCCCCAGCGCATCGATGAAGATGTCCGGGCCTTTGAGGTCGCGCATCATGCCGATATAGAGGAGGTCAACCGCATTGTGTTCGGTCCGCACCGGCTCGAACTCGGCGGCGCGCAGGCCGTTGTGGACGAGCGCGTTCGGAATGGGCGGCTCGCCGACCTTCCTGCGATAAGTTCGCCGCTCATAATCGGAAACAAACAGCAGGCAATCGGTGAAGCGAGCCATGAAGCGCTCGAGGGCGAAGAACAGCTTCCCCATGGCGGTGGTCTCGTCATAGTGGAGCGAACCGCCATGCGGCGAATAGAGGCGGGCTACGCGAGACCTGGATACCCGCAACAATGAGCCGAACAGACGGGCATAGGCGCCACCTTTGGCGCCATGCCCGTGCAGCACGTCCGGCCGCAATTCTTTTATGATCCTATAGGTGCGCCGGGCCGACGCGAGATCGCCTGGCCCGACATGCCGCTGCATCGGCGTGCGGTGAATGCCGAGTGCCAGGCTGCCTTTCATCTGTTCGAACAGCCGTTCCTCGAAATCACCGCCCGTCGTCGAATCGCAGACAATGCCGACGGCATGGCCGGCGGCGACCTGAGCCTCGGTCAGGTCGCGCACATGCCGGAAGATGCCTCCGACCGGTGAGCGAAAGCAGTGGACGATCCTGAGTGTGTCCGCCACTTGGTCAGCACATCAAAACAGGCGTTCGCGAACGTAGACTGTATCGCCGGGCAGTAGCGGGTCGGAGGTCACCACGCGTCCGGTTATCACCTTGCCGTTGATGTCGCGGGTAATGTCGACGCTTTCTTGGTTGGCGCGCGGCGTGAATCCGCCGGCGATGGCGATGGCTTTCTGCACGGTCAGGCCCGGAACATAGGAATACTGGCCCGCCGCACCCACTTCACCCATGACGAAGATCGGCCGGTAGCGATCGATTTCGACCGAAACGTCAGGATCGCGCAAATAGCCCTGGCGCAGTTTCTCGGCGATCTCGCCCTCGAGTTGCTGGGCGGTGTGGCCGCGCGCCGGCACGTTGCCTACGAGCGGCAGCGAGAGATAGCCGGACTGGTCGACGCTGTAGGTGTTGGTCAATCCGTCCTGCTCGAATACGGTGACGCGGACGCGGTCGCCGGCACCGAGGCGATAGGGCTGGTCGAGCACTTCATGGAAGGCAGCCGGCGTCGGCCGGTAGCTGGAGCAGCCCGAAAGCATCGATACGGCAAGCAGCGCGCGGAAAAGGGGAGCAGTGCTTTTCATGAGCGGACACGTACCTTTGAATAGCCGGCGACTCTGCGGCAAACCTTAACGATCGAGCTCGGTTATCATCCTGTTAGGGTTAATGGCCGGTAAAGGCGCAGGGCCGATGCGGGGCGGATCGATAAATGCAGATGGTTTTCAGCCTCTTGTTTGCGGCTTGTCAGTAAAACCTAACAGGTGCTTACCGCCATATTAACAACTGAGTTACCATAGTTGTTTACGCTGCACCCTGACTCAGTACCGGAGCAGGGATGCATGTCCGTTCAATCCGCGGCCGCAGATGTCGACGTCGATCTCAGGCAGCTTTTCGCCAGCCTGGCGCGAAACTGGCTGCGCATCCTTGTCGTCGCGCTGGTTGTAACCGGCCTGGCCTTTGCGCTCGCCTGGCTTGCAACGCCCGAATACAAGGCGGCAGCCAAGCTGGAGATCGGACCTCGCGAATCGGAGTTCACGCGGCCAGCCGGTGCCAACGACAACGAGAGGTCGATTCCCGACGAAGAGGCTGTGGCCACCGAGGTCCAGATCATTTCGTCCCCTGACATCCTCAAACAGGTGGCGGCGAAGCTCAACCTCGCGAAATTGCCCGAATTCGACGAGACGCTGAAGATGTCGGCCCTGAGCCGCGCCCTTGTCCTCGTTGGTTTGAAAAGCGATCCCTTCGAGATTCCGCTGGAAGAGCGCGTGCTGGACGCAATGCATGAGAAGCTCAACGTCTATGGCGTTGAAAAAACCCGCGCGATCGCAATCGAGTTCTCGTCAGAGGATCCAAAGCTTGCCGCCGCGATCCCGAACGCCATTGCAAACGCCTATATCGCCTCCAAGGGCAATGCCAAGCTCGAATCGAATTCCGCCGCCACCGACTTTCTGGCGCCGGAAATCGCCGACTTGCAGAATCGGGTGAAGGAGGCGGAAGCCAAGGTTGCCGCATTCCGTGGGCAGTCCGATCTTTTGATGGGCGGCAACAATTCGGTGCTTGCCACTCAGCAGCTGTCTGAATTGTCGAGCGAACTGTCACGGGTGCGCGCCAACCGCGCTTCGGCGGAAGCGACCGCTGACAGCGTGCGCAGGGCGCTGCGCAATGGCGGCTCGCTGGACGCCGTGCCGGAGGTATTGTCTTCCGACCTGATCCAGCGCCTGCGCGAGCGGCAAGTCGAACTCAAGAACAACATCGCCGACCTCTCCACCACCTTGCTCGACAATCATCCGCGCATCCGCGCGCTGAAGTCGCAGCTCGCCGATCTCGACCGCCAGATTCGCAACGAAGCGGAAAAGATCATGAAGGGTCTGATGGCGCAGGCCGATACGGCGAAGGCGCGAGAGGCTCAACTTGTGGCCGACGTCAACACGCTGAAGGCGGAGTCCGCCCGCGCCGGCGAAGAGCAGGTGGAACTCGATGCGCTGCAGCGTGACGCCGCGACCAAGCGCCAGCAGCTCGATCTCTATTCGTCCAGCTATCTCCAGGCCGCCGCACGCAAGGATCGCAACTACCTGCCTGTCGACGCTCGCGTATTTTCGAAGGCCCAGGTGCCGACCGAACCCTATTTCCCCAAGATTGGTCCGATTGTCGGTGCGGCCTTTGTCGGTTCGTTGCTGCTCATGGCGATTGTCACGCTGCTGCAGGAACTGTTTTCCGGCCGCGCCATGCGTCCGGCCGCCGGCGCCCATTTCGAGCACATCGAGCAGGTTGCGATGCCGGCTGCCCAGGCCGAACGCGTAATTGCCCAGCCCGACCCGCCGGTTGCCCGGCCCGAACCGGCAGTCGCCGAGATCGATGAGACCGACGACGACGGTATCATTGAAACCAAAGTGGAGCCGGAACCCGTCGCGGTGGCGGAAGCGGCTGCCGAGAAAATCGAACCGGAGTACTCTGAAATGGCTGCTGGAGACGTTGAAGCGGAACGTTCTACCCTCGGCGAGGTCGACGTCGACAAGGCCACGGAAAAACTGATCGCCACTGGTGCCGCACGCGCCATATTCGTGTCGCCGGAAGGTGACGAGGCGGCCGCCTCGGCGGTGCTGGTGGCGCGCGCAGTCTCCGACGCTGGGTTGCGCGTGCTGCTGCTTGATCTCACCGCTTCGGGTGCTGCCTCGCGGCCGATGCTGGACAGCGGGCTGTTTCCGGGCATCACCGATCTGCTAGCCTCGCAAGCGCAGTTCAGCGATGTGATCCACCCCGATCTCTATTCGGACTGCCACGTTATTCCCGTCGGCACAGCCGATCCGGTCCGTGCCATGCGCGCCGCCGACCGGCTGCCGATCATCATGCAGTCGCTGACCACCGCCTATGATCTGGTCGTGGTCGAATGCGGACCGGCCGACGCGCAAGGCATCAGCCGCCTGGTGGGCGAGGGCACCGAGGTCTTGCTCTCCATGCTGGAGCCGGACGACGAGGTGGCGCAGGCTGCGGTCGCGCTCATCGAGAGCGGCTATCCCGACCTGACGCTGGTGACGCCGATCGGCCATGTGGCGCCGGGACCGATGCCGGGACGGCGCTCGGCGGCCTGAGACGGTTTTCTCAATCGAAATCAGCTGTCGTTTTCGCCTGCGACCGGCGCTGTCTGCCCAACTGCCTTGCGGCGCAGCAGCTTGGTCAGCTTCCAGACTGTCGGGCTGTGCTTGATGAACGCCTTCAGGCGCGCGCCGTGCCTGAGCGCAAGCGCCAGCGCGCGACCTTTCAGCGTCAGCGGAACCAGGACCTCGAAATGCTGCGTTTCGACATCGCACCACAATCGCTTGTAGGGTTCGTCACCGACCGAGAAATCATAGATTTCGAAACCCGCCTCGCAGGCTTCCTGGATGTTGTCGAAGAACAGGAAGTCGCCCGGGCTGGTGTGGGCGAGGTCGTCCTCGGCGATCGCCCCGAATTCGCAGATCAGCCGCTTGCCCGAACGGCTCGAGCCGGTGACCGCACGAAGCTTGCCGGCGACTTCCAGTCCATGCAGCACGAAGGACGGGTTTTCCTCTTGAAGCGCCTCGGTAAACAGGGAGCGGAAAAAAGCGCGCACCTCCGCTTCACCGAAAACATTGGCGATGCCCATCTTGCGGAAGCGGAATTCCTTCATCTCGAAAAAGGCGTCGAGCAGCCTGTTCACCTCGTCCGCAGTCCTCGCCTCGATGCGGCGATGGCTGCCGACGGCCTCGAACTTGCGCGCCTGCGAGCGATGCTTCTTGCGCCTGCGCTTGCCGCTCACGCGGGTGAGCAGTGCATCAAACCCTCCCACAAGACCGGCAGCCAGCGACAGATTGGGGCTCGAAAAATGCGGCAAAGCGGAGAGCGGGTTGGCAACGCCGTCGAGATCGGGCAGCAGCCGCTCCAGCGCGACAAGATCGATGTCGCGCCGCGCCTTGGCAATCGCAGCCAGCATCGAACGGATCGCCGCGATATCGGCATTCGCCAGCCATTGCGGGTCGGCGGCGGCAAAATTGCCGTTGGCATGGCGGCTGCCCATGAAGCGGGCAACGCGGAATGCTCCGCTGCGGGTGACCTCCAGCGCCAGCGAGAAAACCGGCCTGTCGTCGGCGCGCAGCGTCGCAACGACAACGTCGGCGCCGGTATGTGCGGCCCAGTTCAGGATCCAGCCTGCGCTCTGCGCCGGGGCAAATAGCGCCGAACAGCAGAATTCGGCATACGCCGCCAGCGCCGCACTATCGGCAACCGAGGTCGACAGGCCGGCTTTGTCGGCCGGCAAGGCACACGGCGACGCCTCGCTGACTGCCAGCCGATTGCCGTCAAATGACGCGGTGGCGTCAACCATACCTCAATCCTTAGGGCGTATTCGTCGCGATTGGAGGTCCGCGCAGGGGCATTTCCATGCTTGATGAGCCTAGGCGCAAAAGGTGAATGAATGATCGACGGGGGCGAGGCAATCCGCAAACTGGCGCTCAATCTCGCCCGCTATTCCGGTCTCGCGCCTCTGGCCAAGCCGTTTATCGGCGGCATCGGCGCCATCCTGATGCTGCATCGGGTCACCGCGACGCCGGAAAAGCCGAACGGCGTCAACCGCCACTTGAACATCGCGCCCGGGTTTCTCGATGCCGTGATCGCCGACATGAAGGCGAACGGCTACAAGTTCGTCACGCTAGACGAGGCGATCGAGCGCATCAAGGCCGGCGACAAGGACGGCCAGTTCGCGACGATCACCGCCGACGACGCCTATCGAGACAACATGACCGAGGCGCTGCCGGTGCTGGAGAAGCACGGCGCGGCGATCACCATCTACGTCGCGCCGGGACTGATCGACGGTGCTGCCGATTTGTGGTGGGACGTGGTCGAGGACATCGTCAATGCGCGCGATCGCCTGACGCTGACGACGCCGGACGGCCCGGTGACGGTCGACTGCTCGAGTCCGGGAAAAAAGGTCCAGGCCAATGCGCGCCTGCACGCCTATCTGACGCTGAAGGTGCGCGAGCAGGATCAGCGTGCGGTGTTGCGCGATCTGGCGCGTTCGAACGGCATCGAGTTGGATGGGCTGCGCCCGAGCACGCTGATGAATTGGGACGAGATCCGCACCATGGCCGCGCACCCGCTGGTGACGATCGGCGCGCATAGCGTCAATCATTGCAATCTGAAGCGGCTTTCCGAGAGCGACGCGCGGCATGAGATCGGCGACGTCAAGCGCATATTGCAGGCCAAACTCGGCGAGGCGCCGCACCATTTCGCCTATCCCTACGGTTATGCCAGCGCCGTCGGCCGCCGCGAAGTAGGCCTTGTCCGCGGTGCCGGCTATGCCTCGGCGGTGACGACCCGCCACGGCATACTCCGCGCCGAGCATGCCGGCTTCCTGCATGCCCTACCGCGCATTTCGGTCAATGGCCGCTATCAGAGCGTCGCCCACATCCGAACCATGTTGTCGGGCGTGACGACGCCGCTGGCCAATGCCGGCAAGATGGTGGTGACAATCTAGCTGTGGCCTCGGCCCTTCGGCCGCGGCTCCAGGATCAGCCATTTGATGATACCCATTGCCGGCAGCACCCACAAAAGCCCGCTGAGCAGGAAGAAGATAAAGTGCGTCAGGGGCCCGGACTGCGACAGCTGCGCAACCGCCACGATTGAGGCGACCAGCGCATAGACGACGACCAGCACAACCAGCAGGAAGCTTCCGATCAGCTTTTTCAGGCGAATGGGCATGGCGCGATCTCGTTGATCGCTATCGCTTAGGCCGAACAGCCGATACGCGCAACCCGCCAGAAACGGCGCGACGGCGTGCCGCGCCGCCCGGCCTTGCAAGCCGGGTTGCGATGGTTCACCAATCCGCGACTTCAACTGCCGGGGCAAACCCATGGCTGCTGCCATATCCGACGCCGCGCCTTTCGCGGCCCGCGATCGCGACCTTCGCAACCGTGCGCTGGTGCGCGGTTGGCTCTATGTCGTGCTCCTGGTGCTGTTTGCGCTGGTGCTGGTCGGCGGCGCCACAAGGCTCACCGATTCCGGCCTGTCGATCACCGAATGGCAGCCGATCCATGGCGTCATCCCGCCGCTCAATGATGCCGAGTGGCAGGAGGAGTTTCAGCGCTACCAGCAGATCCCGCAGTATGCCGAACTCAACAAGGGCATGAGCATCGAGGCGTTCAAGTCGATCTTCTGGTGGGAATGGGTGCACCGCATCCTGGCGCGCAGTGTCGGGGTGGTTTTCGCCTTGCCGCTGCTGTTCTTCTGGGTGACGCGGCGCATCGAGCGCGGCCTCGGCACGAAATTGCTGGGCATTCTCCTTCTCGGCGGCCTGCAGGGCGCGATAGGCTGGTGGATGGTGGCGTCCGGGCTGGCCGACCGGGTTTCGGTCAGCCAGTACCGGCTGGCGACACATCTGACGC